>CAZWGW010000745.1:0-2308 GCA_964633565.1 uncultured Planctomycetaceae bacterium | reverse complement strand
CTGCCGGCTTCGCGTCCGGCTTCTTCAGCAGGATCTTGTCGCCGGCCGCCAGTCCCTCGACGATCTCGGTCTTGTCGCCGCTCGCGTGGCCGACCTTGACGCTCCGCTTCTCCGGTTCGGCCCCCTCGTTCGCCACGTAGACGTACTTCTGCGCGTCGTCGAGCTCTTCCGCAAACACGGCCGAAGCGGGGACCGTGAGCGCGTCGGACTTCGCATAGCCCGTCAGCTTGACCGAGCAGTTCATGCCGGGCACGATCGGCAGGCTCCCTTTTTCCATCTTGAACACGACGCGGCCGTCAAACGTCCCGTCGGAAATGGGAATGGCATCCACGGCGGCGACCTTGGCCGGCAGCCGCGCATCGGGGAATGCCGCCGGCGTGGCCGTCCCTTCGATCCCCGGCTTTGCAAACCGGAGCTCCTTTTCCGGAACGTTGACGCGGATAAAGGCCGATCCTTCCCCGACGATCGTCATGATGATCTGGTTCGCCGCCACGTTCCCCCCCTTGCGGAGCTGCTTGGCGATGGTGCTCCCCGTCGGCCACGAACCGCGCTCGCAGTGGCCGTAATACACGATCCCCGCCGCGGGGGCCTTGACCGTCAGCAGTTCCAGGTCGGCCTTGAGGTCGCCAAACTTCTTCTCCAGATCGGCCTGGGCGTGCTGCAGCTTCTGCACGTCGATCCGCTTCTGCTCCAGCGAGCGGGGGAGCGTCGCCTCGGCCTTCTGCAGGCTGATCTTCGCCCGTTCGGCCCCGTCCTCGACCTGCTCTTTCTGCCGCGGGATGTTCTCATTGATCGACCGGTCGAACCGGATGCGGGCCCCTTCCAGGAAGAACTTCGCCTGGTCGACCTCGCGCCGCGCGCGCTTCAGGATGATCTCCTCCGTCTGCTCGGTGAGGTCGTCGGCCTTGTACATCTGCTCCAACTGGTTCAGCTCTTCCTGCGAGTACTCGAGGTTGTACTCCGAGTTCTTCAGCATCTCCTCCGCGCTGCGGCGGTTCATCGCCTCGTCGACTTCGACAAAGTGCTTCAGCTCCCGCTGCGCTTCCTCATTGGCGCGCTGTGCGGCCCGGAGGTCGAGCGGCACCGACGCCTCCAGCGTCGCCAGGTCCAGCTCGGCCTGCTTAAGCGACAGCTTGCCCAGTTCCAGCGCGTACTGCGTGTCCCGGATCTCGTCCGTGATCTTGTCGGTCTCGAGCCAGAGGATTGGGTCCCCTTTGGCGACCTTCGTCCCCTGCGGCGCCGCCTTGTCGACGACCAGGCTCCCCCACGCCTCCGGACGCAGAATGACCTCCGTCATCTGGTCGGCCTCGAACGTCCCCTGCAGGGTGACCTCGACCTTGAACGGCCCCGCCGCGACGGTGTGCGTCTCAGGGGGCTTGGCGTCCTGGGCGGCGGTATACGGGACCGGGACCGCGAGCACCGCGGCGCAGGCCAGCAGGACGGGTTTCAGGTGCGGCATGGTTCTCCTCACTCAGGTGAGATTCTGGTGTTGTGGACGGGTCTCCTGACCCGTCCACACGGCCGACCGCAGGTCTCCCTGTCCGTTCGTGAGACCTGCGGTCAACCCTTTCGACGGGGTCGGGAGACCCGCGCCGAACGGGGCGACTGACGGCAGGATGATCGGCGGCATTCTACTGTTGTTGTCGCGTCGTGGGAATTCGGTCACCAGGCCTCATCCCTGCGGCCGCTTCCGCCGTCGGCGGACCTTGCGACGCCCCGCCAGGAACGACCGCGCCGCGTCGACCAGGCACCGGCCGCGGAACGCCTCCCGTCCCAGCAGCATCCGGAAGCCCATCTGGTCGCGGTTGGCGAGCGTCAGTTCGATCGGCCAGCGCTCGCCGAGCAGTTCCAGTTCCGTCACGATCACGGGGCGTTCGTCGGCATGGCCGCTGGAGCTGCGCACGTGGCGATGGTCGAGCACCCGGGCCTCGGCCGCGACGGTCGTCTCGGTGTCACGCTGGAAGGGATGGACTCTGAAGCGGACAAAATGCGTCCGGCGGCGGCGGAACAGTTCGACGTCGAAGGCGTGAATCGACGAGGAGCGCGCGCCGGTGTCGATCTTGGCCTTGATGGCGGGGATACCCAGGGCGGGGAGGGCCACCCATTCGCGCCAGCCGACGACACCGGGGGTTTGCATGCGGCGGGAAGGTCGTGTTGGAGTAAACCACGCGCGTGAGTTGTACCGCGCGCAGGGGCGTCGGGCCACCGATGGCCGGGAGGGTCGAGGGCGGAGAGGCGAGGGTCGAGAGTCGAGGGTCGAGGGCAAGACGACCAAGGCGCCAAGATTTGGCACCACACAGGGGGCGCG
>CAZWGW010000744.1:0-4021 GCA_964633565.1 uncultured Planctomycetaceae bacterium | reverse complement strand
CGGACGCACCGTTGATGCGCGCCAACCGGCGGTGCGGCAATGCGCGTCCCGCCGATGCCTTTGACCAACGCCATGTTCCGCTTGAGTTGTTCGATGCCGGCGGCGCGCTGGTTTTCGTCATCGACGATCCAGGGATCGAAGGCGATGGCGCTTTCGACGGTCAAGCCGGCGTCCTCGATCCGCTTGCGGAGATCGGCGAGTGTCCCGCCGCCGTCGACGTAGGCCTGGACCTCACGGAGCCAGGGTTCGATGGCGTCATAGCCGGCTTCGGCGGCGATGGCGACCACTTCCGGCTGCGACAGCGTCTGCCCCGAGATCGTGCTGGTGTTGAGGCAGAACTTCACCTTGAACGGCGAGGCGGGGTCACCTGGTGCAGCGAGTCCCGGCGCGCATGTCATTGCCGCCGCTGTCCCGGCCATCACTCCCGCTGCCGTCAGCCAGTCACGCCGATTCATCGTGTTCTGGTGCGAATGCATGCAGTCTCTCCCGGTCAGATTTCTGGGTGTGGGCGTCGTCGTACTGCATTGATCTGGTGGAGTCCAGCCTTTGCGGATTGACGGCAGAAAGTCACCGTTGCCTTTCTCGCGGCAGCGACCTAAACTGATGCTGATTAGTTAGCCTAACGAAAGATCAACGTGCTCGAATACGACTTTGAGGCCAGCCCGGGCTACTGGCTCACGATGACCACTCAAGCACTGCATCGCGCCCTCAACAACGAGCTGGCGCCAACGGGCATCACTTACAGACAGTCGCAAGTCATTGGCTGGCTGGTGCTTGAGGGTGATCAAACCCTGTCTGAACTTGCGACGAGGATGATGATCGAGCCCCCTACGCTCGTTGGCATCCTGGAGCGGATGGAGCGAAACGGCTGGATTGCCCGGGTGGGCTGCGAAGATGACCGTCGCCGCAAGCTGATCCGTTTGACGCCGGCGGCCGAACCTGTGTGGGAGCGGATTGTCGAGTGCATTTATCGCGTGCGCGCCGCGGCTTTTGCCGGGCTGGATTCAGAGCAGATCGAGCGACTTATGGGGTTGCTGCGACAGATCCACGAAAACCTTGTGTCGCCGACGGCGGTCCCCGTGAGCAATTGACCGGCGGCCTCGTCGTTTCTGGAGAGGATTCGTATGCCGTCGCCTGATTCGAAATCGGTGAAAAGTCGGTGTGTTCCGAGCCATTGTCTCGGAACGACGCTGTCATGGCTCTTGACGGCGGCACTGTTCAGTCCGGCCGGCCGCACCGCGACGGCGCAACCGCCGCGTGAGTCCGCAGTCGTGGCGGCGGAAGTGGTGCAGGAACAGGTGTCCGCCGGGCAGTCGTTCGTCGGGACGGTGCGGCCGCTCAAGCGGGTGACCATCGGGAGTGCGGTGGACGGGCGCGTGGTCGAATTCCCGATCGAAGTCGGTCAGCGCGTCGAAGAGGGGGGGACTCTGGCCCAGCTGCTGACGGACACAATCTCCCTCGAAGTCCAGGCAGCCGAGGCCGAGTTGGAGTTGCGCGAGCAGGAACTGGCCGAACTGACGCATGGGTCGCGGCCAGAGGAAATCGAACAGACGCGGGCCCGCATGGAGGCGGCGGCCGCCTCGCGGGGGTACCTCGCAAAGCGCCGCGCTCGTGTCGAAAAACTGTATTCCGACAACGCAACGAGTGAAGACCTGCTGCAGGAGGCGGTGTCGCAATCGCTGGCGGCGGATGAAACGTATCTCGACGCGAAGGCGGCCTGGGACCTGGCCGTTGCCGGTCCGCGGGACGAGAAGAAAGCCCAGGCGCAGGCGCGGCACGACCTGCAGCGTGCGGTCGTCGACCGGCTCAAGGACCAGCTCCAGAAGCACACCGTCATCACGCGTTTCAGCGGTTACGTCTCCCAGGAGTTTACGGAGATCGGTGCGTGGGTCGCGAAAGGGGAACCGGTTGCGGAGATCCTGGAGCTTGACCAGGTTGAGATCGAGGCCTTCGTGCTGGACAGCCACGTGGCGCACGTCGACGTGGGAGAAGAAGTCACCGTGACGATACCGGCACTCGCCGGCAAGGTTTTTCGGGGACCCGTCGTGGCGGTCGTGCCCCAGGCGGATGAGAGGACGCGAACCTTTCCCGTGCGCGTGCAGGTGGCAAACGAGATCAGGGACGGTCAGCCAATGATCAAGGCCGGCATGCTGGCCCGCGTGATCCTGGCGACCGGCCCGGCACAGGACGCGACCCTGGTCCCGAAGGATGCGCTCGTGCTCGGCGGGCCGGTGCCGATGGTGTTCGTAGTCGCGCCGGACGAGAAGGACCCAGATCAGAAGACGGCGCGGCCGGTCCCGGTCGAAATCGGCGTCGCCTCCGGCGGCCGGATTCAGGTGCTCCCTTCGGCCGCCGCCCAAGGTGCCGTCGTGAAACCGGGCGATCAGGTGGTCGTACTGGGGAACGAACGTCTGCGTCCCGGGCAGCCGGTGAAGGTGACGCGGGTGGTGACAGCAGAGGTGCCGCACAACGATACAACCGAACCATGACCCACACAGTGGTTTGGTTGTTTCGTGAACTTGCACGGGAGTCAGCGGCTGAATCGACGACCCAACCACCCAAAGACCACGCAACCAAGCCGGCAAGCGGGTAAGCCACCAAGCCACCAAACCACCAAACCACCAAACCACCAAACCACCAAACCACCAAACCACCAAACCACCCCGCGCAGCGCCATGCAACTGATCGACGCTTTCGTCCGGAATCCGGTCAAGATCTCGGTGGGCGTATTGCTGTGCGCGCTGTTCGGCTTCATCGCGCTGACGTCGATGCCGATGCAGCTTACGCCGGAGGTGCAGACGCCGACGATCACGATTGAGACCCGCTGGCCCGGCGCGAGTCCGCAGGAGGTCGAGCGCGAGATCGTGCTGGAACAGGAAGAGCAGCTCAAGGGGGTGGAAGGGGTCCGCAAGATGACCTCTGAGAGCATGGACTCCATGGGGCGGATCTCGCTGGAGTTCCTCGTCGGCACCGACATGGCCGAGGCGTTGCTCACGGTCAACAGCCGGCTGCAGCAGGTGCCGGAGTACCCGGAAGATGCCGACCAGCCTGTCATCAGCAAGTCGAACGCCAACGCACGGTTCATTGCGTGGTTCATGCTCAGCGAGCGCGTGCCCGAAGCGGCGGTCTACGACAGGTTTGTTGCCGACCACCCGGAACTGGCGGACCGCGTGGGGAAAATCCGCAACAAGCACAACGCGGGGCTGGTGCTGCTGTATCTGCGGCAACTGGCGGACGAATATCCCGAGGCGAAGGCGCTCCTGCCGCCCGAAGGGCTGGACGCCACAAAAATGCGGCGGTTTGCGGAAGACGTGATTGAAGCGCGGTTCGAGCGCGTGGACGGGGTGTCGAACTCGAACGTCGTGGGGGGCCTTGAAGACGAGATGCAGGTCATCGTTGACCCGCAGCAACTGGCGTTTCGTCAGCTCACGATCGCCGATGTGCGGAATGTGCTGCGCGCCCAGAATGCGGACATATCTGCCGGCGACTTCTGGGAGGGGAAACGGCGCTGGGTGGTGCGGACGCTCGGGCAGTTCCGCAGTCCCGAGCAGGTCGAGCAGCAGTTGCTCGCCGTCCGCAACGGCTCCCCTGTCTACGTCAAGGACGTGGCCCGCGTCGAGCATGGCTACAAGAAACCCGACGGCCTCGTACGGCGGTTCGGCGGCTCCAGCATTGCCATCAACATCGAGCGCGAGACCGGCGCGAACGTGCTCGACGTGATGGCATCCCTCCGCCAGGCGACGGCCGAACTCAACGACGGCCCGCTCAAGGACCGGCAGCTCCAGGTCACGCAGGTCTACGACGAGACCGAGTACATCTACTCGGCAGTGGACCTCGTGGAGGAGAATATCTACGTCGGCGGCGCGCTGACGATGATCGTGCTCATGGTGTTCCTGCACCTGGGTGTGCGGACGCTGATCACAATCCCGCTCATCGCCGTCACGGCGCTCGCGTCGGTGTACGTCTCGCCGTGGTACTTCATTCTGTGCCTGGCCATCATCATCGGCGCGGGGTTCTGGTT
>CAZWGW010000743.1:0-4023 GCA_964633565.1 uncultured Planctomycetaceae bacterium | reverse complement strand
CGTCCGCGCCGAGGCGCGGTTGATCTCGTCGGCGAGCAGGAAATTCGTGAACACCGGCCCCTGGCGGAACTCAAACGTGTGCCTGTCCTCGCGGTAGATCGAGGACCCGGTGATGTCGTTGGGGAGCAGGTCGGGCGTCATCTGAATGCGGTTGTAGTTCAGGTTGAGCGCCGCGGCGATCGTGCGCACGAGGAGCGTCTTGGCGACGCCGGGCGGCCCTTCGAGCAGCACGTGCCCGCTGCTGAACAATGCGGCCAGCGCAAAGTCGATCACTTCATCCTGACCGAAGATGACCTTGGAGATTTCCTGGCGGATGGATTCGTACAGGCGCTCGAGCGACAAGCAGGGGTCCCTCACTTGCATTCTGCAATTTGCATTCTGCAATCAGTGTTTTCATTCATGTCATGCCCGATTGCAAATTGCGGATTGACGAATGCAAATTGCAAATTGAACCGCGCACACGCCTCCTCACAGCACGGAGACAATCCGCTGCATGGCGCGGACCGTGTCCGGTTCGCGGACTTTATCCCCTTTCGCCAGGACGGCGTCAACCGCCTGCGCGGCGGCGCGCAACCGCTCGGCGCGGAGCGGATCGCGCCGGGCCACGGCCTGTTCGAGCCGCTCCAGGTCGAGTTTGGCGTGCTCCAGTCCGTGTTCGCGGGCCACTTGCCGCAGGACGCCGGCGTAGACCGATTCGAGCAAGAACCGGCGGGTGCGGCGGCCGCGCTGGAAGAACCGCGACATCGCGTCGACATACTCGCCGATCGCCCGCCGGGACCGTTCGGGCGTGGTCAGCGGCGGGCCGAGCAGCGTGCCCGCCCGCCAGGTGCGGATCGCGATCAGGCCGATCACGGTGACCGCCAGCAGCGCATAACCGGGCATGGTGAGCAGCCAGAACGGGTTCCCCCGCACGGACAGTCCGTGATAGAACTCGTCGAACAACACGGTCCGCCCGTCGGCGGCCAGGAGTTGCGCCGCGAGCACGCTGTTGTCGTTGTGGGCCAGCGCGAAGTTGTTGAAGAGCATTGGATCGCCGACGACGACAGCCTCTCCCTCCCCGAGCCGATACGTCGCCACGAGCGTCCGCGTATTGCCGGACGCGTCCTCAAACGTGATCGCTCCCTCGGGTGTCCGCTCATCGACGCGGATCACGCGCAATTCGCTCCCCGGGACGGACAGTTCGGCGACATGCGCCGCAACGGTCGCCAGCCGGCCGGTCGCACGAACCCGGACCACGCACCGCGGCACCACCCGCGGCGGGGGCTCCCCGAAGATCGCCCGCAGCTCATCGGATGTGCGGGATTCTTCGGTTGGCGTTTCCACTTCCTCGACGGCCGGCGCGCCTTCGACGGGGGGCGGCAACTGTTCGCCGGACAGCTCCTGCGTCAGGACGTTTTCCAGTCCCAGGGCGTCCCACAGCGAGAACTTCGGTCCATCCATGTCAGCCATGAGCGGCAACAATTGGCGGTTCAATTGCTGCGGCCCGGCGAGTACAACACGCCCGCCCCCCCGCACCCAGTCGCCCAGCCGCTGCAAATGCCGCGGCTCCAGGGACACAAGCAATTCATCCGGTCCCCAGAGCACGAGGGTTGTTCCGGGCGGCAGGTCGCGGCCCGGGGGTTCAACGCGACGGGCGACCGGCACGCCCAGTTCCCCCAGCGTCTCATACAGTCCGCGCTGGCCCAGGCGCCGCGTGCCGTAGGAATCGGCGGCCGCCCCCCCGGAATCCGGCGGGCGCAGCAGCGAGTACACCGTCACGCCGATGACGGCGGCAGTCAGGGCGACCGAAGTCAGGATCACGCCGCGCGGTGTGAGCATGTCGGGCCTGTCGTCAGCGTCTGGCGGCTGCCGCCGTGGACGGTTCGGGCGAATCGAGGGCAGTCCGCAGCCGCTGCTCCGCGTCGCGGCAGGCGCTGTAATCCTCCGGCGACGTCGGCTGATCGCCGTACCATTTGAAATCGATCGTCTCCACGAGCGTCCGGAGCGGTTCGTACATCGGCGACGCACGATACCGTCGCAACAGTTCGCGATTGGTGGTCCCGGGGCGGCGCGGCCGCTGTTCCCTGTGTTCCAACCGCAGGAGTCCCGCGCGGAGCAGCAACCGCACCGCCTCGATCACGCGCCCGTGCTCGAACTCCTGCTGGGCGAGCGCCTCCAGCTCTTCGGCGGTCTGGCTGAGACCTTGCCGTTCCCGCGCGCGGACTTGCCGGGAAGGGAACTGCGTCGCCTTGCGCATCATGGAGATGATGCGGATGAGGAACACGATCAACAGGAGCACCAGCACTGCCGCCACCGGATAGCGCAGAGAGGCGGGCAGAAAACCGAGTGACTCGGCCAGCCAGGCGAACGCGTCGAACAACACGCGCAGCAAACGCAGCACGAGCTGCTGCGTCGCACTCCCCTCGTCGGTCGACTGTTCGTTCTGATACTCCGGGCGCGCCAGCACCTCCGCCGCCTTGCGGCGGATCTCGTCGGGAGCAGGCAATGCAGGCAGCAGCATTTCAGACCTGTGATTCGAACCCGCGGTGGAGATGCACGTTTCCGTCCGGTCCGTCCGCCGCCAGTTCCTCAACGGGGCATTGTGCGACGGTCGCCGCCAGCACCTCCACGTCATAGTGTTCGGTTTCGCATCGTCCGGAGAAGTAATACGTCGTGCAGGCCGCCGCGTAGAATGGCAGCAGCGCGGCATAGCAGCCGGCGTGCAGGATCGCGCGCGCGGAGAGGACCGGGAGGACCTCCACCAGGAACATCTGGTACGACTCGACCAGGAACAGGACGATTGCCAGACCGGCGGCCGGCAGCAGCCGCTTGCGATTCAATTCCACACTGCGCCGCAGGGCGGCCATCGGGCCCACGTCCTCAATCATCAGCGCCGGCAGGGCGGACAGAAACAGGCCGGCGACCAGGATCCCCGGAACGTAGCAGAAGATCAGGCTGGCCTTGATGGCGATCCAGCGGATGAGCCACAGTCCGACCAGCGGAGCGCTGCGGGTCACACTGGTGCGGATCGATTCCCGGATGGAGAGCGGCCGCCCATGCAGCGCGGCCGCACAGTGCAACACGAGGGAACCGAGGGCGATCGGTTCCGCGACGCGGTAGGCCAGGAACAGCAATGGCATCGTGACGGTGCCGTACTCCCGGAACACGGCGATGAGGTCGTCGGGCCCTGCCTGCCCGGGAATGGAAAAACGCTGTACGAGCTTCTCCAGACGCCCGAACCCGAAATAGATCGCGATGCTCATGGGCAAAAACGTGATCAGCAGCGACGTCCTGAACAGCGTGACGAAGTGCTCGCGGATCACGAGCACCGCTTCGTCCAGCGCTCCTCCCAGGGCGAGGGGGCGGATGCGTGAAGCGGCAGGCGGAGGGCCGGTTTGTCCGGCGGCGGCGGTCGCCATCAGTGGACTTCTCGGGAAAGCGCGGCAGCCGCCGGCGGCGCACGACCCGGCGGGGATCGTGCCACTCCTGCGGAGCGGCCGTCCGGGGGGTCAACGTAGCATACGCCGGTCGCAAGCGACAAGCGGCGCGCCCGCTCCCTGAACCCGGTTTGCTCTAGGTCGGCCCGAAGGGCGTGCTTACAATCCGCCCCCCCTTGATCCTGCCCGCGACACGACGGAGCAACCTCCTGTGAGAATCCGAAATCGCCGACTGATCCGTGGTGTAGCGTGGCTGGTCGCGGCGGCCAGCCGGCTGCTGTTCCGCACGATGCGGTTCGAGCTGCGCATGCCGCAGCCCGAGTGCACCCCCTTCCACCCGCACAGCAACGGGAAGTACCTGATCTGCATCTGGCACGACGGCATCCTGGGGATCATCTTTTCGAAGAAGACGTACCAGATCGCAGCCCTCACCAGCCGCCATGCGGACGGCGCGTATGTTTCGGAAGCGCTGGATGCGATCGGAGTGCCGACCGTCCGCGGATCGAGCGGCCGCGGGGGGGCGGAGGCGTTACGGCAGATGATGGCCGTGGCGGAGAACCACCATATCGCCATTGCCACCGACGGTCCGCGCGGGCCGCGGCGGGTC
>CAZWGW010000742.1:0-4031 GCA_964633565.1 uncultured Planctomycetaceae bacterium | reverse complement strand
GGTCAGCACCGCAACAAGGTTGAGACCAAGGTCACGCTTCACCACACACCCACCGGCGTCGAGGCCCAGGCCGGCGAGCGCCGCAGCGTTTCAGACAACACCCGGGTCGCGCTCTTTCGACTCCGCCTGAGCCTCGCGCGCGAATTTAGCCGCGCGGTCGTCGACCGGGCGATCGCCAAAGATGCCCTCAAGGCCGGCAACAACCTGGTCGCGATCCGGATCTTCGACCACGACAGCCGCGGCGGCTTCAAGGGGGCCGCGCCGGTCGTCATCAGCGGCGATCAGGGAATCAATCTCAACGGCCTGTGGGAGTTCCGCACCGGGGACGACGCGGAGTGGGCAAAGGGGCCGATCGCCGTCCCCAGCACCGGGATCTACTGGCGGACGATGGAGAAAAACTCGGCGATCGAACTGGCGCGCGCCGAGACATCGGCCCTCAGTCCGGAGGACGCTGCGACAGCGTTCACGGTTCCGGACGATCTGGAGATCGTGCAACTGCTGCACGAACCGGACATGAAGCAGCCGCTGTATATGACGTGGGACGAGCGCGGCCGGCTGTGGGTGATGCAGTATATCCAGTACCCCTACCCCGCCGGGCTGACGCTCGTCAGCAAGGACGAGTTCTGGCGGTCGGTCTATGACAAACTCCCTGAACCGCCGCCGCATCACTTCCGCGGCGCGGACAAGATCACGATCCACGAAGACACCGACGGCGACGGGCTGTACGACACCCACAAGACGTTTGTGGACGGCCTGAGCATCGCGACATCGTGCGCCAAGGGGCGCGGCGGCGTGTGGGTGCTCAACCCGCCGTACCTCCTGTTCTATCCCGACAGGGACAACGACGACATGCCGGATGGCGACCCTGAAGTACACCTGCAGGGCTTCGGCTTCGAGGACACGCACTCCGTCGCCAACAGTCTCCGCTGGGGACCGGACGGCTGGCTTTACGCCTGCCAGGGGAGCACCGTCAGCGGCAACATCTTCCGTCCCGGCATCGACAAGCCGGAGCAGGCGATCCACTCGATGGGACAACTCATCTGGCGCTACCACCCGGAGACGCGGCGTTACGAGATCTTTGCCGAAGGGGGCGGAAACGCCTTCGGGTGCGAGATCGACAGCAAGGGGCGGATCTACTCCGGCCACAACGGCGGCGACACGCGCGGCTTCCACTACGTGCAGGGGGGCTACTACCAGAAGGGCTTTTCCAAGCACGGCCCGCTGTCGAACCCGTACTCGTTCGGCTACTTCGCCCAGATGAAGCACCACTCCGTGCCGCGGTTTACGCACAACTTCGTCATTTACGAAGGGCGCGCAGCAAGCGACCCGGACGCTCAAAGCGTCCGGGTCGCTGACAGCGCGTGGGCGGCGCTCCCAGAGCAATATGCCGGCAAGCTCTTCGGCGTCGAGCCCCTGCAGGGGCAGGTCGTGGAGAGCGAAGTCTTTCCCGACACATCCACGTTCGCGACGAAAGACATCGATCGCGTCATCAAAACGGCCGACAAATGGTTCCGGCCGGTCGACATCAAGGCCGGACCGGACGGCGGCATCTACGTCGCGGACCTGTATGAACCGCAGATCAGCCACCGCGAGCACTTTTCAGGACAGATCGACAAGTCGAACGGCCGGATCTACCGGCTGCAGGCGAAGGGGACGAAGCCCCACGCACCGCAGGACCTGGGCAAGTTATCGACTCGGGAGTTGATCGACATCCTGCGCAGCCCGAACAAATGGGTCCGCCAGGAGGCGCTGGTGATGTTCGGTGATCGTAAGGACGAGGCCGTCATCCCGGAATTGAAGGACCACATTCGCCAGGAGACCGGCCAGTTCGCACTGGAGTGCCTGTGGGCGCTCAACCTCTGCGGCGGTTTCGACGAGGAATTCGCGGCGAGAACGCTCGACCACGAAGACCCGTTCGTGCGGGCGTGGACGGTGCGCCTGTTGTGCGACGATTACGCCGTCTCCAATGACATCAGCCGCCAACTGGCCGACCTCGCGGCGCGGGAGCCGTACGTTCACGTCCGCAGTCAGCTCGCCTCATCGGCGAAGCGTCTCCCGGCGGCGCAGGGGCTGCCGATCGTGCGGCAGTTGCTCGCGCGGAGTGAGGACGTGGCTGACGTGCATCTGCCGCTGCTGTTGTGGTGGGCGATTGAAGCCAAAGCCGGGAGCGACACCGACGCCGTGCTCGACGTGATGCGCGATCCCGCCGCCTGGAAGCTGCCGATCGTCGAGACGCATCTCCTCAGCCGGTTGATGCGGCGGTATGCGGCGACGGGCACGCGGCACGACCTCGTCACATGCGCAAGACTGTTCAATCTCGCACCAGACAAGTCCGCATCGGCTGAGTTGATGAAGGGCTTCGAAGAGGCATTCCAGGGGCGGTCACTCGCGACGCTCCCTGACGAACTGGTGGCTGCGATCGACAAGAGCGGCAGCGCGTCGCTCGTGTTGCAGGTGCGGCAGGCGAAACCGGAGGCCGTGGCCGAGGCGCTCGCCGTGGTCACCAACACAGCCGGCGATGCAGCGCAACGGCTGGCGTATGTGCAGATCTTTGGTGAGGTCGACCTGCCGCAGACAGTCGACGCACTGCTCGGGATCGTCAGCGGCAGCGCGGCGGACGAGTTGAAGCTGGCGGCGCTCACCGCGCTCACGCGGTATAACGAACCGCGGATTGGCGCGGCGGTCGTGAGCGCTTATGCCGGCTGTTCGAAGGATGTCCAGGCGTCGGTGCTGGCGCTGCTGGCCAGCCGCGCCGCATGGACAAAGGCCCTGCTGGATGCGATTGAAGCCGGCGGGATCGACGCACAATCGGTTGCGCTCGACACGGTGCGGCTGATGACCGTGCACCAGGATGCCAACGTCGCCGCGCTCGTGCGGAAGCACTGGCCCAGTGTGGAGGGGGCGTCGTCGGCTGACATGCAGGCGGCCGCGGTGCACCTGGGCGACGTTCTCAAGGCCGGCAACGGTGATCCGTACCGCGGCAAGGTGCTGTACCGGCAGTCGTGCGGCAAGTGCCACCTGCTGTTTGGCGACGGCGGGCGGATCGGCCCCGACCTGACGTCTTTTCAGCGCAAGGACCGCATGCGGGTGCTGATCAACGTGGTCAACCCCAGCGCGGAGATCCGGGAGGGGTTCGAATCGTACATGGTCGTTACGACCGACGGCCGGGTCCTGAGCGGATTCCTGTTCGATCAGGACAACCAGGTGATTGTGCTGCGCGGTGCGGACGGGCAGAATGTGACGATCCCGCGGGACCAGATCGACGAGATGTCCCGGCAGCAGAAGTCGCTCATGCCCGAAGGGTTGCTCAAGGAACTGACGGATGACCAGGTGCGGGATCTGTTCGCCTATCTGCAGACGTCGCAGCCGCTGAATAATTGAGCCGCCAGGGAGGGAAATGCCCAACGCTCGGCGAGTCGCTGGCGTACAAGTCGGGGTCGGGCGACCGACACCAGGCACGTGATCCGGGACCCGCAACGCACCATAAATGAGTGAATCGCCACCGGCTGCCGCGGCGCGCGGTGGACCGATCTCGCTGGATGAACTGATCCTGCTGAACGAGGAGATCCGGGCGTTGCTGTGCGCCCGCATCCCGCTGGAGATCGGCCTGCGCGGGTCGGCCGGACGCATCGGGGGGCGGCTGGGGCAGTTGACCGAGCGGCTCGCGACGCGGATCGATTCCGGGAGCCCCTTGCTCGCGGCGCTCGACGCCGAGGGGGGGCGGATTCCGGCGACGTACCGCGCCGTGCTCGCCGCCGGTCTGCGCTCCGGCCGGTTCGACGACGTGCTGGCCGGCGTCTCGCAGTTCGCGACCGCCATGCGCGACCTGCGGTCGCACGTGGCTCGGTCGCTGGTCTATCCCGCCGCCGTGATCGGCATCGGTTACGCGCTGTTCGTCGGCCTGATGCTGTACTTTGTCCCCTGGATCGAACGGACGTATCAGATCTTCCGGATCAGGGACGCCTGGTGGCTGCCGGCGCTGCGCCAGGCGGCCGAGGTCTATCAGCAGCGCGCCACGCTCCGCGCCGACT
>CAZWGW010000741.1:0-4035 GCA_964633565.1 uncultured Planctomycetaceae bacterium | reverse complement strand
GTGCCGGCTGATGATCGAGACCCGCACCAACGCCTATCAGGTCCGCCGGAACGACTTTCCCGAGGACTCGATCAGCGTGTACTTCACCGTGCGTCAGTACGGCAGCCTGGCCCACGACGGTTCGTACGAGAAGACGCTCGAGGAACTCCGCCAGGACAGCGACCGCCTGCTGGAGGAGCACGTGATCGACGAAATCCTGCGGCCGCTGGCGCAGGCGATTGCGACGAAGTAGGCAAACCGCCGCCCCGCGAGGTGTTCGACGCGGGTTTCCCGGGAAGTGTGGTTTGGTCGCATGGTGGTTTGGTGCATCACATCCACACCAAGCTACCAAACCACGATCAGCACGAGTGGCCTCCAACTGAGGCGAGCCGGCGCCAATCACGATGACCCCAGCGCTCTTTTCCGTCAGTTACGCCGGCTACTGGGGACAGCACCGGCTGGGCGTCATCCCGTTTCTCGAAAAGGCCGCCGCGCTCGGCTATCCCGCCGTCGAAATCGGCGGGAAGCGGCCGCACTTGTCGCCGCTGGATTATCCCGGCGACGAATCGCTGCAGCCGATCCGCGAGGCCGCGCGGCGGCTGAAGATCGAGATTGCGACCATCGCCGGCTACACGGATTTCACCTCCGGACGGCAGTCGGCGGAGGTGCCGTTCGTCGAGATGCAGGTCCGCTATGTGGCCGACCTGGCGCGGATCGCACGGACGCTCGGCGCGAAGATTGTCCGCGTCTTCAGCGGCTACTTTACCTCACCGGAGAACTATCAGGCCGACTGGACGCGGTGCGTGACGGCGCTGCGCGAGTGTGCGGCTGTCGCGGCGGATGCGGGTGTGACTCTTGGGCTGCAGAATCATCACGACGTCGGTGTGACAGTGGAGTCTTTCGAGGAACTGGTGCACGACGTCGACCATCCGAACCTCAAGGCGATGTTCGACCCGTGGTCGGTGGCGCTGACCGAGGGCGACCTGTACGAAGCGGCCCGCCGGATGGCGCCGCACATGGTGCAGACGACTCTCGCCGACTATGTCCGGCTACAGCGGTTCCACTATCGGCCGGAACTGGTGAACTATGAGCAGCTTGACCCGCCGGCCGTTCGCGCGGTGCCGCTGGGCGAAGGCTTTATCGACCTGCCGGCGTTCTTCGCGGGGCTGAAGGAGGGGGGCTTCAACGGGTACGTGGCTTACGAGATGTGTTCGCCGCTGCGGGGCGGGGGGAGCGAGGAGAACCTGGACACGGCGGCGCGGGTCAGTCTGGAGCAGATCAACACGCTGTTCGGCCACTGAGTTTTGATGCACGGCCTTCCATCCATTGACGGCCAGCGCACGATCGACTGGGGCCGCACGTCGCAGGACTATGCCGCGTGGCGGCCGGATTACCCGCCGGAGTTCTACGACCGCCTGGCGGCGCTCGGCATCGGCCTGCCGGGACAACGGATCCTCGATCTGGCGACAGGTGTCGGTTTCCTGGCGCTCAATTTCGCACGCCGCGGCGCGATCGTCACGGGCGTTGACGTCTCGGCGGAACAAATCGAAACGGCGCGGCAGATCGCCCGCTCTCATGGTTTGTCGATCGATTTTCGCGTCTGCCCGGCAGAGGACTCCGGGTTGCCGACGGCGAATTTCGACGTCCTCACCGCCAGCCAATGCTGGTTGTACTTCGACCGCAATCGCATGATTTCTGAGGTCCGGCGGCTGCTGCGGCCGGGTGGCGTGCTGATGCTGTCGCACTTCTGCTGGCTGCCGCGTCTGGATGGGATTGCCCGCCGCAGCGAGGAACTGGTCCTGCAGTTCAACCCCGACTGGTCGGCGGCGGACTGGAGCGGCGAGGTCCCGGAAATTCCGGCGTGGGCTGTCGGCGAGTTCGAGAAGGCGGCCGGATTCATGTTCGACGTGCCGGTGCCGTTCACGCGGGAGAGCTGGCGCGGCCGCATTCGTGCCTGCCGTGGAGTTGGGGCGAGCCTCCCGGCGGGACAAGTGGCGGAATTCGATGCCGCGCATGCGGAACTGCTGGAGCGGACCGTCCCGGCCGAGTTCGCCGTCCTGCACCGGGTCGATTGCTTCGTCCTGCGGCCATTGACGCGCGACAACTGACGTAGAGACCGTTTTCTGCTTGCATTCTCCGCGGCGGGCCGCCAGAATGCTTACGAACGTAAGTTTTTCAGGCCGGCCCGCATCCCCGTTCACAAGGCAGAATCCTGACATGGCACGTCGCGCGATGGCACACGTTACGGCATCCATCACTCTCATCAGCCTGGCTGGCTGCGGCATCGACCTGTCCGCCTTCAACCAGCAGGGTGGGCAACAGCCGGCGGCGCCAAACACCGCGACGCCGGCACAACCCGCGATAACGCCGACCCCACCCGCGGTCCCGGCGGCGAATCCACTCGGGATTTCGGGCGCGGCTGCCCCGGCGGGAGCGACGACTCCAGCCCCTGCCGCAGTCAACGACGGGAATGGTGACCTGTACGGCCATCAGGGGACGGAACCGATCCTCCCAGTCGGACAAGCCCCGGCCAACGCTCCGCTCCGAGCCCGCAAGGATGACACGCTCTTCGAGATTTCGAAGGCGAAGTTGGGAACCGGTCGCTTCGGACGCCCCACGCTGAGCCTGTTTTACGAGATCAAGCACCGGGGAAGTTTCGGCGGCGCAACGCTCATCATCCACACTCCGGACGGCGAGGAGGAGACCGTCTCGCTGCTCGGCGGCTTCTGGGACGACCAGGGGGAAATCGAAGTTGAAATTCCCTTCTCCGGACCGTTCACGGAGTCGTCGTTTCCTGAACACATGGAACTGTTCCTCGTCCGGTCGGAATGGCGCTACGGACCATTATTGAAAGGCCGGTTCAAGATCTCGAACTCAATTACCGTCGGGACGATGCCGAGCCTCACGTATGCTCGCAACTGGACGCCGGAGGAGGCGGCCACGCTCCGGCAGCCGTTTCCCGATTACACCAATCCCGGCGCGCATCCGGATGTCGGACACGACACGCCGTTTGCCGGTGACACGACCGGCGGCGGCCCGCAGCGCTACGTCAGCCCGCAGAAGCCGCTACTGGGCCTCGAGTACCGGCTGGGAGAATGGGACGGCGAGAAATGCGTCGGAGGTCTCGTGTGCGTATTTGATCGCAATCAACCCGTCACGCACGAACCGAGGATCATCGCCCGGGAGGGTTATGCGGTCGGCGCGGTCAACGTGCATTCGCTCCGCTTCGTCGACGCGGTGCAAGTTGTCTTCATGAAGCTGACGGGCGACGGTCGGCTCGATGCAGCCGAAAGCTACACCAGCGACTGGATCGGCTATCCCGGCAACGGCGCACCGGAGCGCGTCGGCGGCGACGGACGGCAGGTGATCGGCGTCGTCTGCCAGCAGGGGGCGATCCTGAACGGACTGGCGCTGGTGATGGATAAACCGGCGCCGTAGCGAAACTGGTGTAGTGCCGTACGTCGTGGCAGGCACACTCCGTATACCGTCTGCGAATGTCAGCCATTACAACCAGCGGACGGCACACGGAGTGTGCCTGCCACAATGCTACTGTTCCTGCCCCAGCAGGTGCCGCTGCAGGAACAGCACCATCGCAGCCGTGAGATAGTCCCGGTTGTCGCGTTTGGCAAACCCGTGCCCTTCATTATCGGCGTAGACGGTCCACACGTCGACGCCGTTCCGTCGCACGACCGGGGCGATCTGCTTCGCCTCCGAGAACGGCACGCGCGGGTCGTTCCGGCCGTGAGCCACGAGCAGCGCCGAGCGGATGCGGTGGGCGTTGTTGACGGGGTTGATCCGCTCAAACACCTTCTGCATCCCAGGGTCCCGTTCGTCGCCGTACTCCGCGCGGCGCAGGTTACGGCGATAGGCGCTGGTGTTTGTGAGGAACGTCGTGAAGCTGGCAATCCCGACGACGTCGACGCCGGCCCTGATGCGGTCCGGGAAATGCGTCAGTGAGGCGAGTACCATGTAACCGCCGTATGACGCGCCGTATACCGCCACGCGGGAGGAATCGAGCTCCGGCTGTTCTGCGATCCAGTCGAGCAGCGCGCCGAT
>CAZWGW010000740.1:0-4036 GCA_964633565.1 uncultured Planctomycetaceae bacterium | reverse complement strand
AATGTCTTTCCGGCCGGCAGCGCTTCAATCCCGTCAAGGCATTCCTGCAGCAGCAGGGAATCGAGCACATCCTGCTGTGCGGCTACGCGACCGACATGTGCGTCTGCAAAACGACGGCCGGTTACGAGAACCTGAAGCAGGACTTCAACGTGTTTCTCGTCGGCGACGCCACGCAGGCGACCTGCCCGGCCAACAACACGGCGGCGTATGCGACAAACCAGTCACTGTCGTACGCGGCGCTCGACCTGTTCATCACGCAGGTGTCGTGGGTGCAGCCGGTGCAGTAGTCAGCATCCCCCAGCACATCGTAACCCGAAGCGTCAGCGAGGAGCGGAGGTGCAATCCCCCCGTGTCCCTCGCTCACGCTTCGGGTTACTGTTGTTTCTCCGCCAGCAGATGCCGCCGGAGAAATGCCACGGCGTTTTCGCGGGGCGCCTCGCCAGGCTGACCAGGATAGACCAGCACGCACTCCAGGTTCAGCTTGTCCATCCGCTCCTTGAGCACGATCCCGAACTTCGGATGGTGCACGATCGTGCCGATCGGCGTGCTCTCATCAATCGGCACGTCGCCGAAGCCGTAGGTCAGATGCACCCCGACGCGGTCGTCCGCCGACAGGTGTGTGATCGCGGCAGCCTCGTCGTAGAGTTTGTGGGCCTTGTCCGAGTCGAACTCGTCCCGGGTGATGCCATAGAACGGATAGAAAAACTGGTGTGATTCGAACCGCGGCAGGCCGATGGCGGCCGCGAAGCGAGGGTCGTACGACGACTGCGCACCGCTGACGGCGACGCACGTCAACCGGGTCGATTCCCGCTCGACCGGGTCGTCGCTGTCAGGTTTGGCCAGGTCGTCGTGGAACGCCAGCCAGAGCGAGATGCCGCCGCCCGCAGAACCGCCCGTGGTGGCCACGAGAGTCTTGTCGAGGTTGTATTCCTCGGCGTGGTGTCGCAAGAACTGCACGGCCCGCGCGGAGTCGTGGTGCGCCGCGGGAAACGGCGCGACGTCGGTGAGCCGGTAGTTGATCGCCGCCACGGAGATGCCCGCCTGCAGGCCCTGATTGAGGACCTGGGGGCTGAGCGTCCGCTTGTCGCCGCTGCGGAAGCCGCCGCCGTGGATGTAGATCATGAGCGGCGCGGGCGACTGCGATCTGGCTTTCCACAGATCCAGCACGTTCCGCTCGTGTTCGCCGTAGCGGGCGTTGGCGACGTCGGGCTCGGGCAGCACAGGGCGATCGCGCTGCTGGGCCTGAGCAGTCTGATTCCCGGTGATGACGATCAGTGACGCGAGAGTCGTCGGGCCGATGAAACAACGCGGTGACGATGTGGCAGAGCGCATGCTTTCCTCCGGAGTCGGGGAGTCGCGGGATTGCGCCGCGCCTGGAAGGGCGAGGCAGATTCAGTCTGCCGCGCCGGGATGGGGAAGGCAAGCAGTTGAACGCCGTCGCGAGATGCATTCAAGGCGACGGCTACCAGGATCGGGCGCGTTAGCTCCCGTCCGCTCACACCGGCCGTGGCTCCAGCCGCCCGGCCGTATTGATGTCGACGATTTCCAGGATCGCCAGCACCTGATCCGTCGGAAGGTCCCATTCCTGGAGCCAGCAGGCGAACGTCAGGTTTTCCCAGCCTTCGACGAAACGGTCGAAGATGCGATCGACGAGCAGGTTGGCCTGTTCCTCCGTGATCGACAGCCGGCCATAGACTTCACAGCGGAACTCCTGCCACTGGCACTGCCCGCTGAGGTGCTCGATGCAGCGGTAGCGGCAGAAGCGGGGCCAGTGCTTGGCCCACCATTCCAGCTTGGCCATCGGGCCGAGGTCGCGGCCGTGCCGTTCGCTGGCGAGCCACTTGTGGCGTTCGGCTTCGAGGAAGGCCGCGTCGTACACGCTCCGCGCGGCGGAGTGGGAGAGTCGGTTGACCGCAGCCATAGCTACTGCAATCCTGTGCGATCCTTGCAGCAGGGCACGACCGTCAGCCACCCGTCGCGAGGAACTGAGGAGCGTACCCAATTCCCAACTTGACACGCTGTCCCAAGTGGGAACGCGGTTATAGCCGCGTCCGGGCCGTCTGGCAAGGTCCGTTCACGAAAAGTCACGAGCGGAACCTGCGCCGTCCAGATGAGGAGATCAGGGGATGAGGGGACGTTCCGATTCTCCTCATCCCCTGATCCTCATCGGCCACGAATGTTCCTGCCACCCCCGGATCGTGCAGCGAGCCTGATTCACGACAACCACGCCGATACACGATGCCCGACACGATCCAGGCCAACCTCTACGACTTCCCGAAGTACTACGACCTCATTTTCGGTGCCGACTGGAAGGCGGAGTTCGACCTGCTGCGGGCCTGCTTCGACCAGCACGCCGGCCGCAACGTCCGGCGGCTGTTTGAACCGGCGTGTGGAACAGGGCGGCTGTTGATCAAGTTCGCGCAATGTGGATTCGACGTTGCCGGCAATGATCTCAATCCGAAAGCGGTCGAGTTCTGCAACGACCGCTTCGCACGCTACGGCTTCCCGCGCTCGGCATTCGTCGGCGACATGGCCGACTTCACGCTCAGCCGCAAGGTCGACGCGGCGTTCAACATGATCAACAGCTTCCGCCACCTGCCGACGGAGCGGGCGGCCCGGAGTCACCTCACATGCGTGGCTGAAGCGCTGGCGCGGGGCGGCCTCTACGTGCTGGGGCTGCACCTCACTCCCACCGAGGGACCGGCGATCGAGGACGAAGCCTGGTCGGCGCGGCGCGGCAACCTGACCGTCAACTCGTACATGTGGACCAGGCGGCGGGACATGGCGGCGCGCGACGAGCACCTGGGGATGACGTTCGACGTCTACACGCCGACGCGGTCGTTCCGGATCGAGGACGAGATGCACTACCGGATCTACACAGCCCGCCACATCCGCAGGCTGCTGAAGAGCGTGCCGGAGCTGGAAGTCGCTGCGACGTACGATTTCAGCTACGACGTGACCGAACCGATCGAAATTGAGCCGAACACGGAGGACGTGGTATTTGTGCTGCGCAAGCGGTGAGCGTGTCTCGCAGGACTGGAAACCGCCGCCGCGAATTGTTCTGATGCGGGCGTCGTCGTGGCCGGCACACTCCGTGTGCCGTCGCGAAGTGCACCGGCGAACAACGCGTGCTGTGAACGACGGCACACGGAGTATGCCTGCCACAATGCTGGGGAACCGCATCATTGGATGCCTTACACGGGAGCAGCGATGTTTCACCACGCCAGCGCGCACTCTGGCGCCGCGCGTCACACGCGACGCGGGTTCCTCTCCACGGCCGGCGGCGCGGCGGCAGCCTTTACAATCGTCCCGCGGCACGTCCTGGGCGGGGCCGGTTATCTTGCACCCAGCGAACGCATCAACGTCGCGGGGATCGGCGCAGGGGGGATGGGGGGCGGTGACATCGCCACCGTGGCAAAACTCGGCGCCAACATCGTCGCCTTGTGCGACGTCGATGAATCACGCGCGGCCGGGTCGTTCGCGGCGTTCCCGCAGGCGCGGCGGTACAAGGACTTCCGCCAGCTCATCGACAAGGAGTCCGCGACCATCGACGCCGTGACGGTCGGCACGCCGGACCACATCCACGCCGTGGCGGCAATGGCGGCCATTCGCGCGGGTAAGCACGTCTACTGTCAGAAACCCCTGACGCACACGCTGCATGAATGCCGCGAGCTGACCAAAGCCGCGCACGCCGCGGGGGTCGCGACGCAGATGGGCAACCAGGGTCACGCGACCGAGGGGGCGCGGCTGACGAACGAGTGGATTCAGGCGGGTGTCATCGGCGACGTGCGCGAGGTCCACGTCTGGTCGGACCGCGCCGGCCGCCTGTGGAAGCAGGGAATCGGCCGCCCGGCGGAATCGCTCCCGGTTCCGCCGACGCTGGACTGGGACCTGTGGCTCGGGCCGGCGCCGCAGCGGCCGTATCATCCGGCCTACGCGCCGGTGAGCTGGCGCGGCTGGCGGGACTTCGGCACCGGCGCGATGGGCGACATGGGCTGCCACATCATCGATCATCCCGTGTGGGCGCTGAACCTCG
>CAZWGW010000739.1:0-4038 GCA_964633565.1 uncultured Planctomycetaceae bacterium | reverse complement strand
GATCTACAAGCCATAATCGGTCGGTCAAGTATCGTTGTTGGTTCTCCAGCGACCTGGGTGGGATCAACATGATTGGAGACAGGCGTGATATATGGCATCATTTCGGCAAGCTGGCGGCACCATACCTCGATCGATCGCGCGGCATGACGCGGTACCTGCCCAAATGGCGTCGCTGGAGGAGTAGCGAGTTGCATTGCTCCCCTCAGATCAGGATGGTGGCCGTCATCGGCGTCTTGGTGGCGCTTGCTCATGGATTGCGGGCGGACGATTGGCCACAGTGGCGCGGTCCGCACCGTGACGGAGTCTGTGCCGAAACCGGCCTCCTGGAATCGTTCCCCGCCGACGGACTGAAAGTCCGCTGGCGCGTCCCGGCCGGGTGGGGATACTCCAGTCCGGTCGTCGCCCAGGGGCGCGTCTATCTCGCCGATTCCGTGGTGGTGAAGCCGCAGGCGCGCGAACGCGTCCGCTGCTTTGACGAAACGACCGGCGACATGCTGTGGACCTACCTGCACGACGTCGCCTACGATGACTGGGCGTTCGACCCGACGCAGGAAATCGGCCCCGTGGCGACACCGATTGTCCACAACGGCAAATTTTACACCGTCGGACGAATGGGCCACCTCTTCTGCATGGACGCCCGCACCGGCGACGTGCTCTGGCGGAAAGACCTCGTACAGGATTACCAGATCAAATTCGCTCCCGGGGCGCCATCGCCGCTGATTGACGGCGACCTGCTGATCCTGTTCATCGGTGGGAAGCCCGAGGCCGCTGTTATTGCCCTGCATAAGGACACCGGCCAGGGTGTGTGGAAGGCTCTCGACGAATCGCTGACATTCAGTTCGCCGATCATCGTTACGGCAGGCGGGGCCAGGCAATTGATTGTGTGGACCCAGGAATCGGTGACGTCGCTCAACCCGGCGACCGGCGAACTCTGGTGGCGGCAACGCCTGCTCACGAGCAGCGACTACGCCGTCTCCACGCCAGTCTTTCATCAGGATCGGCTGCTGATCGGCGGTCTGATGTTTCAACTGGAGACCGACCGCCCCGACGCTCACATTCTCTGGCCGGAGTCGAAATCGCCGTCCCGCAGGATCTTCAGCAATACGTCCACGGCGCTGCTCAGCGGCGAGTATCTGTACTCCGCGAAATCATCCGGGGAATTGATCTGCGTCAATGCGGCCACCGGCGAACAGGTGTGGGAGTCGACTCAGGTCACCGACATCAAGGGCGGGGCCGCGATCCATCTCACTCCGAATGGTGATTCCGTACTGCTCTACACGGAGAAGGGGGAACTGATTCGCGCTCGGCTCACTCCCGAAGGGTACCAGGAACTCAGCCGAGCGGCCGTGCTGGAGCCGACAATGCCCTTCGGCGGCCGGAATGTCGTCTGGGCGCCTCCTGCGTACGCGAACGGTCATATCATTGCCCGCAACGGCAAAGAAATGATCTCCGCCTCTCTGACGAAGGAACCATGAGCAGACGCCTCCCGCAATACCAGCCGATGTTCTGGAGTTGTACGAGCGCCTCGTGGCGACGAACCCGGATGTGGAACGCAAAGGCGCAGCCATGCCGTACACGTCGCTGAACGGCCACATGTTCAGCTTTCTCACCAACACGGGGAAGCTGGCCCTGCGGCTTCCAGACGATGAGCGGGGCGCGTTCCTCAAGAAGTACAAGACCCGGCTCTGCGAGCAGCACGGAACGGTGCTCAAGGAATACGTTGAAGTCCCCGATGCACTATTGAAGAAGACTCGCGAGTTGAAGAAGTACTTCGACGTGAGTAGTGCGTATGTGGCGTCGCTCAAGCCCAAAGCTACGACGCGGAAGAAATCTGCGAAGGCCCAGCGGTAGATCAGGCTCCCGCCTGACGAATCGCCGGGCAAATGACAGCACTCCGGCTGCCGGACGAGGCCGTCGTCCGTACGACAAAAAACGGGACTCGAGCATGATCATCCGCCATACGGTTGCCCCGGCATTCATCTGGCTCGCTCTGATTCAATCGGCGCAGGCCGAGAACTTCGAGCAGGACGTCACACACCTCGAACGGCTCATCGCAGAGATCGAGAAGCTGGTCCCCGCCGGCTGGAACCTGGAGCTTGATCTCGCAGCCCCTGGTCCTGGCGGCTTGCGGCCCGTGCTGACGATTACGACGGGGGAGAAGGTGTCCATGAAGTGGAATCTCCCCGGCCAGGCGTTTCGCGCCGAAGGCCAGCCGGATAAGAACATCAAACAGGACACGTGGAGTTGCGGCTGGCATTCATGGTGCATCGGACTCCGGAGGAACACGCGGCCGCGCGCCGCCGTAATGAGGAGCGTACCGACCGTCGGCGACAGTTCATGAAAGAGCACCTGTCGCGAGTGCCGTATTCATCAAAAAACCCTGCCAGCGAGCCGGTGCCTCCCGAGTTCTTCAGGCCGCAATCGGCGGACGAGCAACGAATGGTGCGAGAGTACGCATTCCTGTGGCTGGCCACCGAACCCGAGAATCTGACGAATCATCATTACGGCACGCTTTCGATGTGGTACCGGCCGACGCCGATCCTGATTTACGACGACAAATGGAGCAGGGAGGACGACCAGATTGTCGAGGGCCTGGAACGGATTCTGACGGCATACGAGGTTCAGAAAGCAGACTGAACGAGGTCCGCCCTCCAATGAAACGACACTTCCGCCTCGGTTGCATCTTGCTCACCGGGATCGTGACTTTCAGCAGCGCGCGTGCGGAGAGTCAGCAGCAATCGAGCCCTGGCGACGCGGGGCAGCCGATTGTCCTGGCCAAAGGCCCGCACCTGCTGCTGGACGACTATTTCATTGCCCGCAGCACAGGCGTCCAGCGCGTCGTCGTCCCGCCGCAGCGATTCCTCGACAGCCCGATCGTCACCGGCATCCTGGAACATCAGAACTGGCAGCCGTTCTTCACCGTGCTGCAAGATCCCGCTGCTCCTGCCGAAAAGCGGTTTCGGATGTGGTACAACGTCGACGTGGTCGACGATCCGCGCGATGGGGAGTGGTTCGGCAAAACCGGTTACCTGGAGTCGGCAGACGGCATCCATTGGCCGGGGCCGTATCAGCGGCTCAACTCGCTGACCGAAGACGGACGGGTCCGCTTTGGAGCCAGCGTGGTTGATGACGGGCCGCACGCGTCCGTTCCGGACGAACGGTACAAAATGTTGTACTTCGACGCCGGTCAGTACATCGGACCGAGAGTGGCGTTTTCCCGGGACGGCCTGCAGTGGACGGTGCACAATGGCGGCCTGCCAATCCTGCCGAAGACGCCCTCCGACGATATCTGGAACGCCGGCTACGATCCGCTCCGCAAACGGTATTTCCTGATCGGCAAGCACTTCGGTCCCTGCACGTGGACCAACGCCGAGGGGGAGACGCTCACGGTTCCGATCCGCCGCTACTTCACGAGTTTCAGCCCGGACTTCAAGACCTGGAGCGATCCGGAGGGCTTTGTCTTCTCCCCCGACGAACGGGACTCGGGCATCACGCAGTGGTACGGGGCCGCGGGGTTTCAGGTGCGCGGCGACCTGATCGTCGGCTTTCTGCGGGTGCTGCGCGACGACCTCTCCCCCGCGGGCGTTCCCGCAGAAGCACTCCAGGCGAACAACACCGGCTCGGCCAGCCTGGGGGCCAATCTGCTGGGGAAACGGGGCGGCTCGGGCATGGGCTACACGGTCCTCACCTGGACGCGCGACGGCGTGACGTGGGAGCGTGACCGCCACACCGATCCGTTCTTTGAGCCGGACCCACAGATCGGAGCATGGGACCACGCGATGGCCTGGATCGGCAGCTCGGTTGCCGTCGACGACGACCTGTACCTCTATTACGCCGGCTACCGCTGGGGGCACAAATTCCACCATTCCATCGATCGGCAGATCGGGCTGGTCAAGGTTCCGCGCGACCGGTTCGTCGCGCGGCAGGCCGGCGAACAGCAAGGGACGATCGTGACGCCGGTGGTCGTCCTGGAGGGGGAGAGGCTGACGCTCAACGTCGATGCCGAGGGCGGTGAAGTGCGCGTCCAAGTGACCGATC
>CAZWGW010000738.1:0-4047 GCA_964633565.1 uncultured Planctomycetaceae bacterium | reverse complement strand
CAAGTCGCACGCCGCGGTTAGGGCGCGTTTTCCCACCACACCGAATATCAGCGTAGGAATCTCGCGCATCAGGTCATCCTTTGTGAGCGTCAACGGGAACTCGCTGACGTTCCATTTCCCCGCATCCGCCTGCCAGATTCGCGTCTGGCACTGCGCTTCATTTGCGATCACGACGTCGAGATGTCCGTCTGAGTTGACGTCCAGCACGCGCACTCCGTTGTCGCTCCCCACGCCGTCCCGCAATGTCTGCCCCCCGAGCATGTTCTCATTCAACCTCCCCTGCGCCTCCCGGAACGTCAGAAACTTCACCCGGCTCCCATGCTTCGCCACCGCGTGGTCGATCAGTTCCACCACCTGCTCGCTTTTGATCCACCCGTGCGGATGGAACACCAGGCAGAACACCCCCAGCTTGTGTACCGTGATGTCGAGGGCCGCCTGCATGTCGCGCACGGTCTGCGGATTGTTCGGCTGGTGCAGGTGGTTCGCCTCCCAGTCGCTCGGCACCACGCAGGGGAACTCCCAGCAGAGCCGGTTGATGACGTACGGATACGGATAGTTCTCGATCCAGTTCACGAACGTGTTGAAGACTGCATCGCCACGCTTGAGGTTTTTCGGCAGGTACTTGCGGAACTTCTCGCCGCCGTCCGGGTCGGTCACCAGCTCCGCCGGAATCTCCGGATCGTCCTTCGTGAAGACATTGAACACCGAGCTGCTGATCTGCAGGTAATTCCCTTCCGGCGTCGTCTTGCCGAAGATCTCCGCGTAGAACCGCGGGCTGACGGTATTCAGCGAGTCGCAGCACGGCATGCGGAACGCGACCGGCCTGTTCCCCGGCACCTTGTTCAGGAGATCGACGCAGCGGTCGTACGTCGACTTGGCTTTCACGAAATCGCCCCCCTGCAGCAGCGGGCAGGGGTGGTCGACCGTGTGTATCTCCAGGCTGAGTCCCTCCCCCAGCCATGACGCGAGCTGCGGATCATCCGGCTGGACGTTGCACGTCATGATGCTGACCGGCGCGCGGCCGTCGATCTGCTTCAGTCGCTGCAGGATCGGCCGCAGAAACGCCTCGTACTTCGGCGGCTCGCGCATGTCGTCGATCGCCAGGATGACGACCGCCTCGACCCCCTCTTCGCCGACCCACTGCGGGGTCGTCAGTTTCGGAAAGCCGGCGTGTGGATAGTACGGGTTGTTCTCCTCCAGATATGCGAGCCGGTTGCCGTCACCGGGGAATGCGATCGTGGCCGCGCCGAATGTTGTCACCAGCACCAGAAACAGCAGTCTTGAGGTCACCATGTCGAATCCCCCAAATCACTTTTAATCTCTGTGTCTTCCGCGTCTCTGTGGTGTTCTGATTGACGCAGCCGACGTCAAATCACTCTCCAGATCAGCCGCAGCCCGACAAGGCAGAGCGCCACGGCCAGCAGACGAACAATGATCGACCCGCGCACCCTGGCCGACAGCGCCGCCCCCAGCGGCGCGCCCATCATGACCCCCACGGCCAGGTACATGGCGCGGTTCACCCCCGCGTTGAACTCTCCGAGGACCACGTGCACGATCGTCGCCGTGAGCGCCATGAACGTGAGTACGAAGTGCGACGTGGCCGTTGCCGTATGGGGCGGCATGCGCAGCGCGCGGATCAGGAACGGCACGTGAATGATGCCGCCCCCGATCCCGAGCAGGCTCGAAAACACGGCAATGTACGCGCTGCCGACGGCCCCGATCCTTGCGCGGGCGAACGTGAGAGCCCCATTGGTCCTCTCAGCGGCCATTGAGCCGAGCGGATTGGCCACGAGCAGGCTGCCGATGCCCACCAGCAGGACGCCGAACAGCGGATCAAACAATGCCCGCGGCACGTGGCGTACGAGCAGCGCCCCCAGCACGGCTCCCGGCACGCCGGCCAGCGTGAACAGCACGCCGGCGAAATAATCAATTCGCCCCATCCGCATGTAGGCCACCGTGCCGCTGTAGGCGTTGAAGAACACGACCGCCAGCGAGATGCTCGTAATGGTGGCCGGCGATTCCTCCGGTAACATCAGCAGGAGCGCGGGGATCAGCACCGACCCGCCTCCCGCGCCGACCAGCGTGCCGTACAGACCAATCAGGAACCCCAGCGGAGCCAGGCGGGCGAACTCCAGCAGGTCCGGCGACATGGGCATGGCAGAGGAACGTCAGATCTGATAGTCGAGGTAGTCCGCCGCAACCGCTGTCTTGTCGGGCGTGCCCGCATCGCGCCCGTTTCGCCGCGGCCAGCAGCGCTCGAGCAGCCAATGCGAGCCGCAACCCCACGCCACGGGGATCAGGACGGCGGCCAGCACGAGAATCGTGGTTTGCGTCATGTTGATGTTCCAGCCTTTGCCTCGGCGGGCGATAGTGCGCCCTCCCGGCTGAGTTGCGCCTCCTGCACCGCCTGCCGCCGCTCCTTGCGCACGAGGATGCGCAGCCCCTCCTGCCGGACTTCTTCTCCACGATCCACAGGGCGGCCCAGTTTGCGCACCACCCACTCGTTGAGCGTCGCGGGGGGAGGGGTCATGCCGTTTGTCGACAGATGGATTCCCGTCACGTCGCCGAGCTGCTTGAGCGTCGCACCGCCGCCGGCCACCCAGCCGGTCCCCGACGTCGTAATGTGCGACGGCAGCCGGTCGAACTCGTCGTGGATCTCGCCGACCAGTTCCTCGATGATGTCCTCCAGCGTGACCATCCCGATGACTTTGTTGTCGGCGTCACGCACGACGGCGATGTGGTGATGGTCCCGGATCAACTGCTCCAGGCACGCCGCGACCGTCTGGCCCGCGCGAAGCGTCGACAGCGGCCGCAGGATGGCCCGCAATGACGGCTCGTGCGGCGAAATCCGCATACAGGCCACAATGTCCTTGAAGTTCACGTAGCCGACGATCGTCTGCGGGTCTCCCACTCGCTCGGTGACCGGGAAGCGTGTGTGCATGTCGTGATGCGCGGCAATCAGCGCGTCACCCAGTTCGTCGCTCAGATTCAGCGTGCTGATGTACTGCGACGGGAGCATGATCCGTTCGATCGGGATGCTCGCCAGACGCGCCGCGTTGACGATGATCCCCTCCTCCCGGGCGCCGATCAGCCGCGACATGCGGGCCAGTGCGGCGATGGCGCGCAGCTCCTGCAACGCCGCCTCTTCGGATTGTCCACTGACGGTCGCCGGCTTCCAGCGCCGCTCCCCCCAGCTCATGATGACGGTGACCGATTTCTCGAAGCCCCAGACTGCCGGCCAGGTACACCAGGCGAACCACTCCATCGCGGGAGACAGCTTCAGGCAGACCCACTCCTTGTTCCGCAGGGCGAAAATCTTGGGGACCAGCTCTCCGAAGATGATCGTCACCACGGTCAGCGGCACCACCACGATGCCGATGGCCAGGAACTGCGCCATGCCGACGGACAGTCCGATGCCTAGCAGCCACGGCTCCAGCGTCTCTTCGGCCCCTGCGCCGCCGGTGGCCGCGGCAATCGCACCGACCAGCGTGATGCCGAGCTGCACCACCGCGAGGCTCGCTTCCATGTTGCCTTTCATGCGCAGCGCGGCGGCCGCCCCGCGCCGCTGTTCGCGAGCCAGCGTGTCCAGCCGTCCCAGGCCGACCGACGCCAGCGCAATCTCGAACCCTGCAAAGACGCTGTTGATCACGATCATGGCGGCCATGACCACCAGCTCAATTGTCCACACGCCTGGACTCCCTGTTCCGTGCCCTGATCCGGGCCTGCGCGCCTGCCCGGCATACGCCGTGCCGCCAAACTAGCAGGCGGGGCGCGTCGGTGCGAGCAACCGCGCGGTGAAGGCGGTATTTTTCAAATGCCTGAATCGTTACGATCTGCGATCAGAAAACGGTGCAATCCACGCCGCCATCAGGAATTGACCGATTCCCATGTTTCTCCGCCCGCGAGGCGCCGCACGCTTGAATCTCATGGCCCCGCTGCTGCTTTTGACTGCCTGGCTCTCGCCGGCCGGAACGCGCGGCGACGACCCGCAGCCAGGCGGCGAACTGGTGGTGAAAGTGATGACGTTCAACATCCGGTACGGCACCG
>CAZWGW010000737.1:0-4049 GCA_964633565.1 uncultured Planctomycetaceae bacterium | reverse complement strand
CGGTCATCGTGGCGACGGGAGGGATCGAACAGAACGGCCCGTATCTGGTGACCGACAAGCATAACGTGGTCCTCCGGGGTACGACCGAAGCGATCGCCCGCAAGCTGGGAAACACGCTCGTGGCGCCGATCGTTCCGTTCGTGCCGGAGGGGGACATCGATCCGCCGACGCAGCACATGCGCGACCCGGGGACGATCAGCCTGACCGAGGAGACGTTCGAGAGCCTGTTGACGGATATCTGCGCATCGCTGCGCGCACATGGGTTCCGGCGGATCGTGCTGATCGGCGACAGCGGCGGCAATCAGGAGGGGATGAAACGCGTGGCCGAGACGCTGAATTCACGGTGGGCGGGGGGGAAGACCCGGGTGGTCTATGTGCCGGAGTACTACGATTACTCGGGCGTGGCGAAGTGGCTGGAAGAGCACGGGATCAAACAGGTGCCCGAAGGACTGCACGACGATTTTGCCATCACGGCGCAGATGCTGGCCATGAACCCCGAGAGCGTCCGGATGTCGCAGCGGATTGCGGCCGGCAAGTTCCGGATCAACGGCGTGGAACTCGCGCCGGCCGAGAAGACGATCGAGTGGGGGCGGAAGATCATCGACTATCGCGCGGAGCAGACAGTGCAGGTGATCCGGGCGGCGTCGTCCGACTGAACTGATCGGAGCGGCTGGATGCGTCGTGCGCGACAGGAGGCAGCGGCGGGCGGATCTGCTAGACTGGCGGCGTGCGCGGCAGGGGCGGGAACGGCGCGCCATGGGGCGCCGGAAGGAGGGGTCATGTCCAGATTGCGCCGGGGATTCACGTTGATCGAGCTGATGGTCGTCGTGGCGGTCATCGGCATCCTCATGGCACTGCTCCTGCCGGCCGTGCAGCAGGCGCGGGAGGCCGCGCGGCAGACGAGTTGCCGCAACAACCTCAAACAGATCGGTCTCGCGCTGCACAACTACCACGGCGCGCACAGCCGCTTCCCTCCCAGCAGCACGAGCGACGTGGATCAGGGGGCCTGGATCGCCGCTCCGCTGACGCGGCACCTGCATAGCTGGTCGAGCCTGATCCTGCCGTACCTCGACCAGACGACGCTGCAGAATCAGATCAATTTCAACGTGTCGTCGCTGCATCCGGTGAATCAGCCGGCAGCGGGAACGGTGCCGCCGATGTTCCGCTGCCCGACGTATTCCGGTCCGGACTACAGCGCGGACGTGAACTATGCGAGCGTGTGCGCGCAGTTCGCAATCACGAACTACGCGGCGATGGGTGCAACCGACGTGGGGCACATTTACGGGCAGGTCTCCGGGCTGCTGGCGCCGGACGGCACGATGTATCCGTTGTCGAACACGCGGATCACGGACCTTTCGGACGGGACGGCGCAGACGGTGGTGGTGGCCGAGACGCGGGAAGAGAAGATGATGGTCTGGATCGACGGCGGGACCGCGGCGCTCGTGGCGCGGCCGTATGATGAGGGGAACCCGCCAACGTACGGCGGACGAAGGATCTCGCTCAACTTCCGGCCGTACTTCCACTACATCAATCCGACCGCCGAATACGGGCCGTCGAGCGAGCACCCGGCGGGCGCATTTCACCTGCTAGGTGATGGTTCGGTACACTTCATTTCCGAGAACATCAGTGAGCGGGTGTATGTGTCGCTGGCGACCAGGGCGGGGAGTGATCCAGTCAGTGATTTCTGATGCCCGCGCCAGCGCGCTGTTGCTGCTCGTACTGGCAACGGGTTGCGGCGACGGGGACCGTGTCACACAGCTTGTCGCGCAACTCCGGGACGCGAACGTCGAGTTGCGGATCGCAGCGGCGGAGGCGCTGGGGGAAATGGGTGCGGAGGCCAGCGCCGCCGTGCCCGCGCTCGGTGAAGCACTGCGGGACGTGCATCCGGGAGTGCGCCAGGCGGCGGGGCGGGCGCTGGGCAGGATGGGAGACGGGGCGCGGCCGGCGCTGGCGTCGCTCGAGACGGCTCTGGATGACTCGGAACTGACGGTGCAATTGGCGGCCGCGTGGGCGCTGGTGAAACTCGATCCAGGCGCGAGGAAGTACGTGCCTGTGTTGAGCGCGACAATGCAGGCCGGGGAGGGGGGGACGATTCTCGCCGTGGGGAACCTCGGGCCGGAGGCGGAGTGGGCCGTACCAATATTGGCGAAGCTGCTGCAGGACAAGCGCGCCGGTGTGCGGCGGCTGGCGGCCGAAGCACTGGGGAAGATCGGCCCGCAGGGGGACGCGACGGCGGCGCTGGAGCAGGCGACGCGCGATGCGGATGACCAGGTGCGGGCGGCGGCGGAGTCGGCGCTCGGGAGGAATTGAATGTGCAGCGCGTCGAACGGGACCCGCCGATGCGATCGGCGGGCTTTGGTCCGAGGAATGGCCCGTGACTGGCGACAGAGTCAGGGATCGAGGAGCCGTTCGAGGAGGCCGCCGGCAGCTTTTTTCGCGAGGCGGCGATTGAAGTCTTCGAGCGGTCCGGGATCGATCGTCGGCTGCTGCAAGGTGCCGGTCACCGGGAGACGGACGACTTCTCCCCTCAGTGACGCGAGGCCGCGGCGGGAACCGAGCCACTTGTCCTGCAGCGGGATCTCGACCGTCAGATCGAGCGATTCATCGATTCCAACCGATCCGCTGGTCGTCACGACGACATCGCCGACCTGGTATTCGATGCGCTCGTGATGGACGCGGCCGTCTCTGAATTCGAAGGGGATTTCCTGGGCGTTCATGACGAGCCACTGCCGGTCGCGTCCGCGGCGTGTGTCGAACGGCAGCGGCAACTCCCCCTTGAGCAACGATTCGATCTGACGGCCGATCGCAATGGCCTGCCGGGCCAGTGGGCCGGGGCCGACCTGCGCGGAGTGCGCCGTGAGCGTGCCGCGGAACTCGCCGGCGGCCAGGTCGTGCAAGGGGAAGCGGCCGTTGTCGGCGGTGAGCGAGAAGCGGCCGTCGATACTGGTGGCGTCGGCCAGAAGCGGAGAGACGAACTTGAGCCAGGTGTGACACATCCCGGGCGTGAACTGCAGGTCGTCGACGATCAGTCCCGGCTCCACGACCAGAGCCCGGTCGGCGGGATCGACCGCCGGCAGGGAGACGACGCGGCCGCCGTTGACGTCGACCTGCCGCGGTTCGAAGTTCAACCGGCCGTCCTGCCACCGGGCCGCGATCAGGCCGTCGCGGGAGGTGAGGCCGGCCGCCGCAAGTTGCGACCAACCGATGTCGGCCTGAAGCTGGATCGGCGCGGCGTTCGGTGCGAATCCAGCATCCGGCTGCCCGGAGTCAGGAGACCGGAGTCGGGAGAGGGGACCGTGGATGTCGATGCGGCGGAGCGCCAGTCCCTGGATGTCGACGTGTTGCCGCACGGAGTCACCGAGCAGATCGAGCAAAAGCGCCGGATCGCTGGAAAGTTCGCCGGCGAGATCAATGTCCCAGTCGCCGGGCTGCCGTCGGACGCTGCCGGCGACGTCGGCGTTCAGTGGCTGTGAGTGCACGACGAGCCGGTCGACCTGCACGGAGCGGGAGCGGTCCAGCGAAAGTTCGCCATGCAGCATGGAATCCGCGAGTCGCCAGTCGTCGCCCGACTCCCCGGCGGAGAACTGCAAGGCGATCGACGGCGCCGTGCAATCGGCATTGATGCGGATGGCGTCGGCGTCGTCCGGTTGCCAACTGCCGTTCAAACTGGCAGTGAACTCCCCGACGAAGCGGCGCGTCCGGAGCCGGGTCTCGACCAGTTGGCCGAGCGCGGCGAGGGGGATGCGATCCAGTTCGACGCGCGCGCTGCCGGCGCTTGCAAAGAGGTCATGCCCGGTCCAGTCCGCGTCGATCGAGACAGTGCCTTGCGTTTGCGGTTCGGCAACGCGGCCGGTCAGTTTCAGGTGGCCCGGCTCGTCGGCCGTGGCGGGCCGGTGCAACGAGACCGAGATGTCGTTGATTGCCGTCAGCACGGTGCCGGAGGTGTCGACGATCACCACTTCGCCGCCGGACAGGTCGACGGAGAAGCCCTTTCCGGACCGGGGACGCTTATTCAGGAAGCGGGAGATGGCCGGTTCGATCGATCGGCT
>CAZWGW010000736.1:0-4055 GCA_964633565.1 uncultured Planctomycetaceae bacterium | reverse complement strand
CCGCCACGTCGACGACCCGCAGCACCGGCTTGTCGCAACCGGTGACAAGCGTGTATTGGCCGGTGAGGGCCTGCGTTCCGTTGATCGGTCCCTGTGTCGGCACGTCCCACACTTTCTCGCCCGTTGCCATGTTCAGGCCGTACAGGTGGCCGCCGTGCGAACCGATCATGACGCGGCCGTCCGGCAACAGAGTCGCACCCCCCTTGATCAGACCCTCGGTGGGAACCTTCCACAGTGGTTTGCCCGTCTCTCGGTCGACGGCGTGCAACACTCCGTCTTCGTCCCCCGCGAAGACGGTCGTCGCTGAGAGCGTAACGGGGGCCATGAACCCGGGAGCGAAATCGTCGGGATCGGTCGATTCGATCGAACGATGCCGCCACAATTCCTGCCCGTCGCGCAGGTCCAGGCACAGCAGGAAGCCCTCCGTCGTGCCGATATACACCCGCCCGTTGGCGATCGCCGCCGTCGACTGCACGCCATCCTTCGTGGGCAACTCCCACAGGAGTTCCAGCGTGTCGGGGAGCGAGGTGGTGGCAATCCCGCGGAGTTGCGGCCCGTTGCGGAAATCGGGCCAGGCGTCGGAGGGGAGTTCGGTTGTGGCGGACGCATCGTCCGCTGTGACCTTTTTCGACGTGTCAGTAACCGGCACAGGAGCCTGGGACCGATCGGAGGATGCTTCAGGGGTCGTCGTGGCCGGCGATTGCTGTTCGTCTATGTTCCGAATTCCAAGTTCTTCGACCGGCGCCGGCCCCGGTTCGGCCGGCTCGAGCGGTGACACGGGACTGAACGTGGAACCGCTGGCGAGCGAAACTGTCGACGGCGGGCCCGGCCTGGCGCAGCCCCACGTCAGCGCGATTGCGGCCACTGCGCACAGCGGAGCGCTCACGCCATGACCGGGACTCACGCCTGTCCGTTCTGCAATGCGCATCGGTACAGTTCCTCAAACTGGGCGGCCGCAACCGGCCGCGGATTGAACCGCCCGGTCCATTGCGTGGCTGCTTCCGCGGCCATTTTCGTGATCAGCTTCGACTCGACGCCGCAGACGGCCAGGTCCGTCGGAGCGCCCGACTGCCCAACGAGCGCGAACACGAACTCCGCCAGCCGCTCCGCCGCATCGGGTGTACTCGCATCGCACAGCCCCACATCGGACGCCAGTTCGGCGTACTGCGCGCCGGCCGACTGTGCGTTAAACCGGATCACGTGCGGCAACATGATTCCCACCGCATGACCGTGGGTCACTCCGTAATGCGCGGTGAGCGGGTTCGCCAGCGCGTGGGCGGCCCCCAGCATCGAATTCTCGATTGCCGCCCCCGCCAGGTGCGAACCGAGCAGCATCGCCCCGCGCGCCGCCAAATTGTCGGCCGCCACGATCACCGCCGGAAACGCCCGGCTGAGCAGTTCCCACGCCTGCCGGCCGTAGAGTTGCGAGACGGGATTGCGCGTCGTCGCGACATACGACTCGACCGCATGCGTGATGGCGTCGATGCCGGTCGCGGCGGTCACCGCCAGCGGCATTGTGATGGTCAGCTCCGGGTCCAGTACCGCCACGCGCGGCGCCGCCTTCTTGTCGCCGCAGGCCATCTTCATGTGCGTCCGCGGGTCGCCGATGATGGCGTACGACTGCGCCTCGCTCCCGGTCCCTGCCGTGGTCGGTACGGCGATCATCGGCAGCAGGGGACGGGTCGCCTTGCCGGCGCCCCAGTAGTCCTCCATCCGGCCGCCGTTGGTCAGCAGGAAATTGATTCCCTTGGCGCAGTCCATACTGCTTCCGCCGCCGAGGCCGACGATCAGGTCGATGGCGTGCCGTTTCGCGAACTGCGTGCCGCGGTCGACGTCCTCGCTCGTGGGATTGGAGTGCACGTCGTCATGCACCACGACGGCCAGCCCCTCCGACTGCAGGATGTCGATCGCCCGGTGCTCATGGCCGGCCCGCTTGAGCCCCTTGTCCGTCACGAGCAGCACGCGACTCCCGCCCAGCCCCTTCGCGAATTCCCCCAGCCGGTTGAGCGTCCCCGCACCGAACACGACGCGCGTCCGCGGGTCGTAATCGAAGGCCGGGATATCCGGGGCCTGTGGGGTGAACTCAGGCATGGAGTGCAGGCAGGTCGGTGGGGGCGTTATCGCCGGCGCGGGTGGTCCGCCGGGAGGTTTCAGGACGGCCGTCTCGGAGGCCTGGTGGGAGTGCGACCCCGCGCTGTGCCTCGATTGTAGGGGAGCGGGCAGGGCACGGCAATTTGAACACGTCGCAGTTGCCGCATTGTCGCGGACCTTTCATAATGCCGCGCGGGACCAATACGGATATCGCAACCAACCGGAAGGGAGCCACACGATGCCGATCTTCAAGGACAATTCCGAGACCATCGGACGCACGCCGCTCGTCCGCATCAATCGCCTGGCCCAGGGCCTCAAGGCGACGGTGCTGGCCAAGATCGAAGGCCGCAACCCGGCCTACAGCGTTAAGTGCCGCATCGGCGCGTCGATGATCTGGGACGCGGAGAAAACCGGCAAACTGAAACCGGGCATGCGCGTCGTCGAGCCGACGAGCGGCAACACCGGAATCGCGCTGGCTTACGTCTGCGCGGCACGGGGCTATCCCCTGACGCTGACGATGCCCGAAACCATGTCGCTCGAGCGCCGCATGATGCTCAAGGCCTTCGGCGCAGAACTGGTCCTCACGCCTGGCGCCGACGGCATGAAGGGCGCCATTGCCAGGGCGGAAGAACTGGCCCAGGACCCGAACTACTTCATCCCGCAGCAGTTCAAAAACCCCGCCAACCCCGAAATCCACTTCAAGACGACCGGTCCCGAGATCTGGGAGGACACAGGAGGCAAGGTGGACATCTTCGTGGCGGGCGTTGGCACCGGCGGCACGATCACCGGCGTCTCCCGCTATTTTGAGAAGGCCAAGGGCCAGAAACTGCACTCGATCGCCGTTGAACCGGTCAACAGCCCGGTCCTGTCCGGCGGCAAGCCCGGCAAACACAAGATCCAGGGGATCGGCGCCGGCTTCGTGCCGGACGTCCTCGACATGTCGTTCGTCGACGAGATCGTGCAGGTGACCGACGAGGAGTCGATTGAGATGGCCCCGCGCATCGCCAAGGAGGAGGGGATCATCAGCGGCATCAGTTGCGGCGCGGCCATGTCGGCCGCGCTGCGGGTCGCCGCCCGCCCCGAGAGCGAGGGCAAGACGATCGTAGTCATCCTTCCCGACTCCGGCGAACGGTACCTGTCGACGCCGATGTTCGACTTCACCCGCGCCTGATGAACTCGTACGGCGAAGAGTGTGGCCGGGGCGGGACTACGTGGAATCGGCGTTTCAGGGTATGAAACACTCGGTGGTTCATCCGGACTCTTCAGCAGAATCCGCGACGCCCCGGTGCGCGAACGCCGGGGCTTCGTCGTTCCGGCGCGGCGACCGGGATTCCGCTTGCCCGATTCGTCGCAGAGTTGTGCCCGTGCGCACCGACCAGCCCCGGCCACACGTCGCGTTTGCCACGGATTGACGTTCCATGAAACTGGCGATCCTCTCCTGCAGCCGCGGCTGCTACAGCACGCGCCGCCTGTGTGAGGCCGCGCGCCAGCGCGGCCACACGGTCAAGGTGCTCCACACGCTGCGGTTCGCGATCGACCTCCGCGAAGGGCAGCCCGAACTGCACTATCGCACGAAATCGCTCACCCACTACGACGCGGCGCTGCCTCGGATCGGCGCGTCGATCACGTATTTCGGCACGGCCGTCGTCCGGCAGTTCGAGCAGATGGACGTGTTCTGCGCGAACTCGTCCAACGGCATCGCGAACTCGCGCGACAAGCTTCGAGCCCTGCAGATCCTCAGCCGCCACCAGATCGGCATCCCGCAGACGACGTTCGTCCGCGACCGGTCCGATGTCCTCCCCGCCATCGAACGCGTCGGCGGCGCACCGGTCATCATCAAGCTGATCGAAGGGACGCAGGGTGTCGGCGTGATCCTGGCCGAGTCGGTCAAGGTCGCCGAAGCCATCATCGAGACCCTGCAGACAGCGCGGCAGAACGTGCTGGTGCAGAAGTTCGTCGCGGAG
>CAZWGW010000735.1:1384-4074 GCA_964633565.1 uncultured Planctomycetaceae bacterium | reverse complement strand
GTAGGTAGTAGGTAGTAGGTAGTGGGCAGGAAAAATAGCAAATCCTGAGCAGCTACTTACTAACTACTACCTACTACCCACTACTGAAGACCGGGTGGTGCAACTGGCAGACACGCGACGCTCAGAACGTCGTGCCCGTATCGGGCTTGGGAGTTCGAATCTCCCCCTGGTCACTGCAGGTGGGCAGGCGCCCAACTGGCTCTCATAAGGCCGGTCCGCCCGGTTCGAGTCCGGGACCTGCAACTGAAGAAAGTCACGTGGAGGATGCGGAATTGTAATGCGAATGTGCGGCCGAGTACGCAAACCACGGAAAAGCGGCCAGGTCGAGGGCCTGGTGAATTTGTGGGTTCGACTCCCACCTCGGTCACTGAAGGGTCGAGAGTCAAGGGTCAAGAAATGGTCGAGAGTCCAGGGTCAAGGGTCGAGAGCAGAAGACCATGCGCAGTCACGCTCGACTCTCGACCGTCGTCTCTTCTGGAAGGTAGCCGGATAGGGTTTGCCGGGCCGGTTTGCTAAACCGTGCGGCCTTCGGGCCGTGAGGGTTCGAATCCCTTGCCTTCCGCTCCTGTGGTGTCGACTGTCAGGCGTCAGAAGTCAGCAACAAGCGGTGAACCACGCATCGCCTCCAGTGTCCTGCAGGAAGCTGACTGCTGATTGCTGAAAGCTGACCGCTGACAGCGCCAGATGGTGTCCGTAGTGTAGTGGTTCCTGCACGTCGGTTTGTGAAGCCGAAGGTGGGGGTTCAATTCCCCTCGGACACCCTGAAGACGAGTGTGCTCCTGGGAGAGCCGTCAGCCTCCAAAACTGACCGACTGGGTTCGAATCCTTGCACTCGTGCCGTCCCGATGGTGTAGCGGATTGCATTGGACTCTCCGAAGGTCCAGGCCCTGGTTCGAATCCAGGTCGGGATACTGGGCGCCTCAGCCTGGCGAGTGTGATGGACGCACGGCGGTCTTCGAAGCCGCAAGACGGGGTCCGACTCCCCGGCGAGGCACTCGGAGGGTTGAGAGTTGTTGGGCAATCGAACCGGCGTCGGGAACTCATGACCCTCAACTCTCGACCCTCAACTCTGTCCGTTCTCGGAGTGTGGTGGATTCGCACGCGACTCTGCGAAGGTCGAAGACCAGGTTCGATTCCTGGCGAGAACATTGCATTCCGTTGAATTCAGAGCAGGGCAGCAATTGGATCTCCCTCCGCCAGGAGATCGTAGCGCCGCCCGTCCTTGTCGAATGCATCCAGATCGTGAATGCCCATGGCGTGGTACACGGTCTTCGTGACGTCCGCCGGCGTGACAGGGTTATCGGCCGGATACTCGGCAAGGCGGTCGCTGGTTCCGTACGTCCGTCCGCCGCGGATGCCGCCGCCGGCAAGGACGTCGGTCAGGCAGTGCGTCCAGTGGTCGCGCCCCGCGCCGGACGTGCCGCCGGATCGCGGGTCGCCGATCTTCGGCTTGCGCCCCATTTCGCTGGTCACGAGCAACAGCGTCTCCGCGAGCAGGCCGCGGTCCGAGAGGTCCGCGATCAGCGCGGAAAACGCGAGGTCGAACTCGGGAAGAAGATTGTCCTTGAGGCAGTTGAAGTTGTTGCCGTGAGTGTCCCAGCCGCCGCCGCTTTTGCACTTGTCGGCGAGCTGGTCGTTCTCCATCCAGAAGACGGTGATAAACGGCACGCCCGCTTCGACCAGGCGGCGCGCCAGCAGCAGGCTCATGCCGTTGACCGTTTCGCCGTAGCGGGCGCGCAGCTCGACCGGTTCCTGCGAGACGTCGAACGCCTGCGTCGTCCGCGACGACGCGAGCAGCGACACCGCCCGTTCCTGTTGCTGTGACCAAGTGCGGACGCAGGCCTCCGCCTCGAAGGAGCGGCGTGCCGCGTCGATCGAAGTCAACAGTTGTCGCCGGTTCTGCAGCCTCGCGGCCGTGACGCCCCCTTCCAGCACCAGCGCCGGGGCCTGGAACTCCAGCGGCTTCGCCGGGTTGCCGTTGACGTAGAACGGATCATGCTCGACGCCGAGCCGCGCGGCGAACTGGCCCGGGCGCGTGTACGGCGCCTTGCTCGGCTTGTGCGGGAGGGTGATCGCGCTGGGCAGGTCAGGATGAAGTGGACGTCTGGCGGCGACGACGCTTCCCATATAGGGCCAGTCGTCGGGCATCGGAGTGCGGTTGTTCCCCAGTGTGAGGAACGTGGGATCGGGGACGTGGCCGGTCAGATTGTAGTAGTAACCGGCGTGGTGGTCGTTCGTGTTGACGGTGCTGCCGACCGAGTTGACCAGGGCGATGTGATGGGCCTGCGCCGCCAGCAGCGGCAGGTGTTCACAAAGCATCACGCCCGGGGCCGAGGTGGCAATCGGCTGGAACGGGCCGCGATACTCGAGCGGAGCGTCCGGCTTGAGGTCCCACAGGTCGATGTGCGAGGCGCCGCCGCAGAGGAAGAAGAGAATGGTGGACTTGGCGCGGCCGCCGATGGCGTCATTGGATGCGGCGCGAGCGCCGGAGGGGGCGCCGAACTGGAGACCGGCGAAACCGGCGCTGGCGGCGACGAGGAAGTTACGTCGCGTGACGGGAGGGGGAGTCAAGCTGAGTTTGTTCCGCGGATATTCATCCGCGGCTGCATGACCTGTGGGATCTTTGGCCATCAGGCGAGGATCCCCTCAATCGGCCGCCCCCCGTAGTCGATCCCGGTCGGGCGGCCGGT
>CAZWGW010000735.1:0-1374 GCA_964633565.1 uncultured Planctomycetaceae bacterium | reverse complement strand
TACGCCGCCTGGTCGTCGGACTCGCCGTACACCGTGCCGCCGCGGATACCCGCCCCGGCGAACAGCACGCTGTAGCAGTTCGTCCAGTGGTCGCGGCCGGCGTTGCCGTTGATTCGCGGCGTGCGCCCCATCTCGCTCATCACGACCACGAGTGTTTCGTCCAGCAGGCCGCGCTGGTCCAGGTCCGCGAGCAGCGCCGAATACGTCTGGTCCAGTCCGGGGAGCTTGTTCGTTTTGAGTATGTCGAAGTTCTTCGTGTGTGTGTCCCACGCATCGTAATCGACTTTGACGCGGTCCCAGAACAGGTCCCACGTCACGTTGACGAATCGAACGCCCCGCTCGACGAGACGTCGGCCGATCAGTGTGCAGTTTCCGAACAGCGTCCGCCCGTACTGCTCGCGCAACTCGGCCGGCTCCTGGTCGACATCGAACGCCGTCTTGAGGTCCGACGAAGTCAGCATCTCATAGGCGCGGCGGTAGTTGCGGTCGTAACTGTCGATCGCGCGTGCGGCCTCCAGTTCGCGCTGCCGGTCGTCGAACTGCACCAGCAGGCTGCGGCGCGTCTGCAGCCGATCCAGTGTGAGCCCCTCCGGCAACTGCGACTGCGGCAGGCGGGGAGAGCCAAGCACTGTCTGCGGCTGCCCGGGGAGCGGGTCCGGCGCGCCTTCGGGCTTCGTGGGATCACACTCGGTCGTGAGCGCGTCGTATCGCCGGCCCAGGAACCCGGCGTACGGACCGGGCCGGCGGATGTTCTGGCCCCAACCGAGATAGCACGGCATGTAAATGTAATCCGGCAGGCCGCTGTGATCGCCGCGCTCCGTCACACGCAGGTATTCGCAGACCGACCCCATGCTGGGGGGATAGCTCTCCTTCGTAATCGTGATGTCCGGAAGGAGCACCTCGTGGCCCGTGTAGCTGGGGAGCGTGTTGTGGCAGCCGGCCTTATGGTTGACGCTCCGCACAACGGCGGCCTTGTGCATCCATTGTGCCATGCGCGGCAGATGCTCGCAGACTTCGATTCCCGGTACGCGTGTGGCGATCGGCTGGAACTGGCTGCGAACCTCCGGTGGAGCGTGCGGCTTGAGATCCCACATATCCTGTGTCGCCGCGCCTCCCAGCAGGTACAGCAGGATGACGCTTTTCGCAGGTCCCTCGCGGACGAGGCCGGCGTCCTTCGCCGCCAGATACTGTGGAAGTCCAAATCCACCAAGGGCCGAGAGGGCACCCGCCTTCAGCGTCTCGCGGCGTGTCAGTCCGTCACAGCAGCGGCGCGGACTACCCAGAACGGTCAACATGCCGGACCTCCTGTGGAATGCCGGTGACGGTGGCTCGTCTACGGATCGTATCAACGGATATGGATTCGTTCAAACCCTC
>CAZWGW010000734.1:0-4075 GCA_964633565.1 uncultured Planctomycetaceae bacterium | reverse complement strand
GGTTCAACTCGCCTGCCTGTTCACTATTCTCAAACGGTTTTGACGGAGGCTCACGAGATCTACGACATGACGATCGACGAACTGGGGGCGGCCGCCGGGCACGGCCTGTCGATGACCCTGTATTCGGAGAACTGACGCGACAGCGCGTGGAATGCGTCGATCCATCGGCACGGACGCCTCGGCGCTCGACGGAACGGGGCCCGGCTGTTGTTCACAGCCGGGCCTGCCCGCGACGATCACTCAGTCGGTCCGGCCGGGCTCGTCAATTGAGGTTCGACGGAAAGCAGATACAGGTCGCTGGCGCCGTCCCGCTCGCTCACCAACAGCACTTCGGCGCCGTCCGGGCGCCACGTCGCGTCGGAGTCCTTTTCCGGATTGTCCGTGAGGCGACGAAGCCGGGAGCCGTCCGCGTCCATTACGTAAATCTCGTGGTTTCCATCGCGGTTGCTGGTGAAGGCGATCTGCCGACCGTCGGGGGACCAGACCGGCTGTGTGTCCAGACCGGCACTCGCCGTGAGGCGTCGCAAGTCGCCGCCATCGGTCGCCATGGTGTAGATGTCGAAATCCCCGTCTCGGCTGGAACTGAACGCGATCCGCCGGCCGTCGGGTGAGCAGGCCGGTGTGACGTTCATGCCGGTCGATTGCGTCAGCAACTGCAGGTCTACTCCCCGCAGGTTGACGGACGCGATCTGGTGCCCCGAGACATCGGACAGGCTGAACACGATGCGGCTGGAGTCCGCGGTGAAGGACGGGGACCGGGCGACGGCCCGCGCCTCGCGCGGTTTGAACATGACCTCGGTCTGATCGCGCCGGTCCTGAATCACCAGGACCAGTTGCGGACTGGAGGCCGAAAGCGTGTAGGCGTGGAACCCGCCATCCCGGGAGAAGGCGGGGTCGAACTGATGCGCGGTGGCCGCGGAGTGCAGGCGCTCGCGCGTCCCGTCCTGCAGATTGTAGCGCATCAACGCCACGAGGTTGGGAGACTCGTGGACCGCACAGACGACTTCGTCGGCGCTCAGGATCACCGGCGCCAGCTTGCGTTGACCGTCACGGGTGATACGACGCGGCTCAGCGGACATGACGGCACCTGCAGCGCTCACAATCACGAACGCCAGCAGCACGGGCCGAAATCGGCAATTGTCACAGCAATTCATGAATCACCCGCCCCTCGGGCAGAACGCGCAACTCAGCGCGGACCGGCGAAGTGACTCCGGCCAGTTCGAGCGCCGTCGCGCCGACCATGGCGGGTGTCACGGGATCGGTGACCGGGAATTCGCCCTGGGCATCGCTTTCGCCGACGACCCGGCCGGGCTGAATTCCGCCTCCCGCCCAAACGGAGAAGTAACATTGATGCCAGTGGTCGCGCGAGCCGATGCTGTTGATCCGCGGCGTGCGGCCGAACTCACCCAGACAGAGCACGAGCGTCGTTTCGAGCAGTCCGCGTTCCTCCAGATCATCCAGCAGGCAACTCAGCACGCGGTCGAGCAGCGGGCCGTGCCAGTCGGCCAGCAACTGAAAGTTGTCGGCGTGCGTGTCCCAGCCGTAATCGGAGAACGGATAATAGACTTCGACGTACTGGCTCCAGTTGACCTGCACGTACGGCACTCCGGCTTCGATCAGGCGCCGCCCCAGCAGGCAACTCTGTCCGAACGATGTCTGTCCGTACGCGGCGCGCGTTTCCGGCGACTCGCGTGAGAGATCGAACGACTGGCGGCCCCCTTCGGCCGCGAGCATCTGGTATGCCTGCCGGTGGACTTCGTCCCAGTCTTCCAGCCGCACGCTGTCGACCTCGCGGCGCAGGCGGTCGAGATCGTCGAGCACGGCCTGACGGTCCGAGAGTCGGGCGGGCGTGAGTTCTTCCAGGAGTTTCAATTCGGGGATATCGACCTCTCCGCGCTCGGAGCAGCTCACCATCAGCGGATCGTATGCCCGCCCCCAGACGCCGCCGCCGTAGCCGAAAATCGGTCCCACGCCGTCGCCAACGGGGCCACGGGCCAGTGAGATGAACCTCGGCAGCTTCCCGGCTGGTCGGGCGCGCGACAGGATCGATCCGAAATTGGGAGGATACTGCCCCGGTTTGCCGCCCGCATCTTCGCCGCTGTCGCGCGGCAATGCTCCCGTGAGGCCGATCGATCCTGCCGGTCGGTGTCCGCCGGCAAAATTGATGTTGCTCCGGACCACCGAAAACCGGTCACTCCGGGCCGCCAGTTTGGGCAGGATTTCCGTGAACCGCAGTCCCGTCGTCCGCGTGGCGATACTGCTGAAGGGCCCCCGGTATTCGGCAGTCGCCTGCGGTTTGGGGTCGAACAGATCGAGGTGGCTCGGCCCCCCTCCCAGCCAGATCAGGAGGATCGACTTCGCCGGAGGAGACTCGGCCGCGAATGCCTGCCGCGCTCCGGCCAGCCCCCACAGCCAGGGCGCTGCGCCTGCGACCTGCAGGAACGCGCGGCGGCTGAGGCCCTGGCAGTCGCGCGTCTGAAATCGGCCGATGCCGAGCATGAATGACTCCGGTGGTCAGATTTCTGCCATGAACAACCAGGCATCGATTTCATATTCGCGATCGCGGACTGACCGTGCTGCGACGTTACTGCAGCACCAGCGGGACGGCGGCCTCCGTAATCACTTCGATACGCTCATCCAGCCAACCGGTGGCCCGAAACATGAGCGTCACCGGCTCCGCGCTGTGCGGCGGCTGCAGCACGCGAATTGGCACTTCAATCTCCGTCTGACCGGCGGCAATCGCGGCTTCGTCCATCGCGACCAGTCCCGGTTCGGCGGGAGACACAAGCGTGAGCGTCATCGGTCCGGGAAAGTTCGTTGTCCGATCGAGCCGTAAGTGACAGGTGACCACGTCGCCCGGACGCCCCGTCAACTGCTCGTCGACGGCGTTCAGTTTCACCACCGGCGGCAGCGTCCGCAGCATGTTCCGCTTCTCCGACAGCACAAGCACCCCCTGCCGCCGGCCCTGCTCATCCACAAACTGTGCCCAACCCTGTGAGTAGAGCTGCGACTGGGACTGCACGTTGATGGCCATCGTTTCCGGCAGGTAAATCGGCAGGTCAATTTCGGACTGCGACGGCGGGATCGTCACCTCGAACATTTCGATGCCGTCGAGGTCGCGGTTCTGGCGGTCGCCGATCTGCAGCGTGATTTCGCCGTCGAAACCGTTCAGCCGTTCCACCTGCATCCGGTACGGAAAGACCGACCCGCGATGGGCATACAGGTACGCCTCCTCACAGAACAGCCGGAAAAGCGGCTTGTGGCAGACCGTGACGAACAGCCGTCCCGGTTCCGTAGCGACGCCCGTATCGATGGAGGGGGTGCACTCCGCCGGGTGTTCAAGCGGCGTCTCCCCCTGTTCCGCTCGTCCGACGAGTCGGGCGATAAAGCACTGTGAGGCGAAATCGTCCGGGGCGGTGAATTTCACTCTGGTCGATGTCGCGTTCTCAGCAATCTGCAGATTGCTTGCTGAGAGACCATCTGGCAGCCCGTCAAATGCGAGATCAATTGGTCCGGTGAAGCCACCCAGACGTGTCGCCGTCACTTCCAGTTGGGCCTCCTGGCCGGGGATCAGGTTCATTGCGTCCGTCGCGACACGCAGTTCGAAATCGGGCGCTGCGCGCAGGATCGACAGCCGGTACAGAAAATCGGCTCCGCCCTGTGCGCCGAAGCGGAGGTCCCGCAACTGGACGAAATAGTCGCCGTCCGCCGGGGCGCTCCATTCCAGTCGACACCGGCCGTCGGAAGCGGCCGCGCAATCGCCACGCAGGAGCGTGGCGCCGTCGGCCGACGTCAACGCGATCACCGGCAAGGCCCCTGCCCCGCGCGGCGCGGCCTCGCACACGAATGCCAGACGTTCGTCTCTTGCCGCATGGAAGGTCAAGACGTCCCGATCCGCAGGATCGAGAAAGCGGCCATGCAGGGTGACCGGCACGGTGACGCGTGTCGCCTGTTCCGTATCCGGGTTCGGTTCCTGCTCGGTGACGTGCGACCGATCGTCGACGCGCAATGTGAGGGAGTTGGCGAACGATTCGCGGTCCTCGAGCAGAAACTGTCCCTGTGGCGCGGACTTGGA
>CAZWGW010000733.1:0-4094 GCA_964633565.1 uncultured Planctomycetaceae bacterium | reverse complement strand
GGCGTGTATTGCGGCGTCGCGCCGCACTTGCTCGCCACGTTGACCATCAGCACGACCTTCCCCTGGTACTTCGACAGGTCGACCTCTTTGCCGCCGAGCGACTTCATCTTGAAATTGAGGACGGCGGGCACGGCCTTCTCCGATTTCGCAGGTTCCTTTTTGTCCTCCGCCTGGAGGGCGAGCGTCATGACAAACACGCCCAGCAGGCCCATTTCGAAGATCCGACGCCTGGTCATTGATTACTGCTCCTGAGGGTTGATGATGCGGTCGTGGCCAGCACGACACATCGATTGTAGGCGACTCGGCCAATGAATCCAGCTATTCACTGCGCTGCAGCAGGATGTTCACGCCTTTCTTGTTGGAGAGCGCGATGTCCGGCCGGCCGTCGCCGTCGATGTCGCCGACGGCGAACTGCGTGCCGATCCCCGTATCCCGACCTGCGAGGATTTCCTGCCGAACGAACTCGGGTGGCGAACCGGCGCTCTTCCTGATCTGGTAGCGGTACATGCTCACGGACTCATACGCCCCCGGGTCGCCGCCGTTGTGGGCGAAGAACCGTTTGCCGGTCACCAGTTCCCGCTGGCCGTCGCCGTCGAAGTCCTCGAAGTGCAGCGCATGGGTCTGGGAGTGGCTGTCGTCGATCACATGATACTTGAATTCGGTTTTGTCCCCGGCCGTCACGTTTTCGAACCACCACACGCCGTAGCTGTGCGCGCAGCTCATCATCAGGTCCTGGTCGCCGTCGCCGTCGAGGTCCTCGGCGTAAATGTCGGCCGCCGTGAGCGGGTTGCCGTCGGGCGTTTCGGAAAGACGGTGCGGGTGGAACGTCCACAGTTCGTCACCGCGCTGTTCCGGGTTCTCCCACCAGCCGTGCGGGATCACGACGTCATTCCGGCCGTCGCCGTTGACGTCGGTCACGCCGAGACCGTGGTAGTACTTGAACGTGCCGTTCTGCCCGGGGTCGCCCGGTTCGCTGATCGCGACGAAGTCCCATTTGTGGTAGACGGCATCCCCCTGCGGGATTTCGAGGTATCCCATCTGCGCCTCCGGCTGCGACCCGCAGACGACTTCGGGGCGCCCGTCGCCCGTCACATCGAGGAACTGCGGCGTCTCGTTACAGATGCTGTGCCAGATGACGTGCTCCTTCCAGTGCCCCGCCTCTCCCTTCGGGTTCTTGTACCAGTGGAACGGTTCGCCGGGGAACCCCACGACGATCACGTCCTGCCAGCCGTCGGAGTTGATGTCCCACGTCCAGTTGCAGAACGACTGGCTGTATCCGACGCCGGCCCAGTAGTCGCCGGGCGGGCGCAGTTCGTGGCGGCCCCAGTCGGGTGCCTGATACCAGTAGTCTCCGGCGACGATGTCGTTCTTGCCGTCGTTATTCAGGTCGGCGATCGCGACGCCCTCGGAGCGGAAACGAGGGTCAAGCTGCACCCGTTCCCAGTTCGTGTCGTCGGCAGCCAAGGCGACGAGGCACCAGGTGGTTAGGATCGGTGTGAGCAAGGATCGACGAAAGCGAGGCATGCTGATGCTCCGGGGCGGGAATGAGTCGTCTGATTGTCGCACGCCGACCGCCGAATGAGAAGCATGCGCCGCTCCCGACTATTGCAGTGATTCAGGCGACTCTCCCCGACAAAGCGTCTCCACGACGCGTTGAGCGCCCTCCACGGGTTGCGGGCGCCCCTTCGTCCAGGGGACCATCCCGGCGCGGTCCACGAGGAATACGCCGGTGTACGTCGAGTCGCGCTCGGCGTCGTACAGGCCCCACATCTGATGGACGAGCGGTGCGGGCGACTGATCGCCGATGTCCGTCAGCACGGGGAACGGGAACTTCGCGCCCGCGCGCTCTTCCGCCTGCCGGTTTTCGACGGGCTTCGCCCGGCTGATGGCAATCACCTCCACGCCGGCCGCCTTCACACGTTCGTATGCATCGCGCAATGATGGCAGGTACGGGTCGGCATCGGCCCCCCGCCGGCCGTCAAAGAACACGACCACGAGCCGCGTGCGGCCCAGGTAGCGCTCGAACTTCACGATCTGGTTCTGCTGGTCGTACAATTGGAACCGCGGTGCGAGGCGCCGTTCGGCCGGCGGGTGGGCGAGCGACGGCGGAGGCCGGCCTGCCTCGCGCTGCAGGCGAAAGATGACGAGGCCCAGTATCACCAGCGCCGACAGGGGCAGTATGAGCAGGCGTTTCCGCATGGAGGTCTGTCCGTCGTCGTGTCCCGTGGCGAGATTATTGTAACTCGAAGCGTCAGCGAGGCGACGGGGCGAGAACGCCATTCCCATGCCGGCACGACGATTCGTCATCCTGACGCACGACCATCCATTCCCGCACTGGGACCTGATGCTCGACTTCGGGGAATCGCTCCGCACCTGGCGTCTGCTCGCCGAGCCGGCGTTGGGGACGGACGTGCCGGCCGAGGCGCTCACCGACCACCGCCGGGCCTACCTCGACTATGAAGGATCCGTCAGCGGCGGACGCGGCACGGTCCGCCGCTGGGACGCGGGTGAGTTCGAGGTTGAGTCTGACGGAGACGAGGGATTCCGTCTCCGACTGACGTGCCTTCGGTTACCGGGAATAGCGTCCCTGCACACCGGTCCTGCGGGCACTTTCTGGCGGTTCGAGCCGCTTGAGAAATAGTCGTGCCGCGCGGCCTCCACGAATTTTTTCTTGACAACTCCGCAATTGGGAGGCGCGCGCCTGCGACGGTCGCACGGCACGCACATCCGTCGCGGACGGCATCTCCTCAACCGATCCCGAGTGTCCACCGCATTTTGACTCATGCCGCTCCGCGACCGCGGCACGCGCGGCCGATAGTCCGCAGGGCGGGACTCCTTCGGTGACGTCCCGCACCGGCCAGGGACGCGGCCTGTCACCGGTCTCGGATTTTTTCCCGCAGACGCAGTCATGCATCGCGACCATAAACTCGGCCTGGCGCTCGGTGTGCTGGTAATCGGCTTCGCCGGCGCGCTCTGCTTCCCGAAGCAGCCCGCCGGTCTCGATACGACACTGGAACTCAAGGACGCCGCCCAGCTTGACGCCGACATTGAGCTGCTGCCGGTCCGAGCATATACCGAGGCCGAGACCCGGCCCGCGACCCCCGCTCCCGTCGCCTTGGTCTCTGAGTCCGGCACTTCGCGCCCGGAATCGCCGATCGGCGAATCGGCCGGCGATGCCGACAGTATCGACCTCTTCGCCGGTCCGCCGGAGCCGATCCGCCCGGCAGCCCCTGTCGAGACGGCTGCCCCCGTCACGCCGGCGGCGTCACAGGTTCCGGCAGTCGCTCCCACCGTCGAAATTCCGCGGCGGATGCCTGCACCCGACGCGCCGGACGCCGCGCCCGGAGTGCAGCACTACACGGTGCGGGCCGGCGACACGCTCAGTGGACTGGCCGCGCGGTTTCTGGGGAGCAGCCACCGTTATCGGGAGATCTTCGAGGCGAATCGGGAAGTGCTCGCCACGCCCAATGACCTCCGCGTGGGCATGGTGCTGACGATTCCCGAAAGACCGGGCCCGCGGGCGCCGACCCCAGACGCGGCTATGTTGATCTCCGAAGAGCCGGTGCGACTGGTCGAAACGCCGGAACGGAGCCAGGACGTCGTTCCTGCCAGTCATCAAGTGCCTCGCACGGAAGAGCAGCGGAGTGGTGATGCCGGAACTGCGCGCCTGGAAACCCCCGGGAGCGGTCATGTGACTGGCGATCGGCGCTTTCGATCGGCGAGGCGCTCGCCGTTGATTCCTGGCCCAGTGCCGGAACGGCGTGCTGCTCCCGCTGCAACGGACGGTATGCAATAACAACGCCCCGACGGCCCGGGCGCTGTCCCTCCGTCACTGCGGGTGCCTGGCGCCGTCCTGATTCGTGACGGCGTAGTGCCGCGGCGAGCAGCCTTCGAATGCCGATGGTATGCATGAAGTGGTATCCGGTCCTGTGAGACAGTTTGTGTTCACGAGCCCGTGCGCCATCCCGCCTGCCGGATTCGCGGTTGCGTCACCGGTCGCGGCAGGCGGGAGCCTGCCCTACATCTGCATCGATTCGTTCACTGGCCCGCCAATGCGCGTACTCTTCGGAGTCGCTCAACTTCGTCCCGCTCAT
>CAZWGW010000732.1:0-4103 GCA_964633565.1 uncultured Planctomycetaceae bacterium | reverse complement strand
CCTGCTCCACGACCCGCAGGTCGACCCACTTCTCGAACAGGTCGATCGCCTCCCGCTTGCGCGGGTTGTTCGTCAGCAGCCGCACGTTGCGCAGGCCGAGATCCTTGAGGATCTGCAGGCCCACCATGTAATCGCGCTCGTCCGCCTTGAAGCCGAGGCGGTGGTTGGCTTCCACCGTGTCCAGCCCTTCGTCCTGCAGCTTGTAGGCCTTGAGTTTTGAGACCAGCCCGATGCCGCGTCCCTCCTGGGGCAGATAAACCACTGCGCCGGCGCCTTCCTTGTGGATCATCCTCATCGCCATCTGCAGTTGTTCGCCACAGTCGCAGCGAAGCGATCCGAGGATGTCCCCGGTAAAGCAGGACGAGTGCATCCGCACCAGCGGCGCTTCGGCCGCCTGCACGTCCCCCCACACGATCGCCAGCGGCTCCTGCACTTCGTGCTCGACGCGATAAGCGATGAAGTGCGGCGCGCCGAATTCCTCCGTCGGGATGTCGACCTCGACGATGCGGTGCACGAGCTGCTCGCGCAGCCGCCGATGCTGGATGATCTCCGCGATCGAGACAATGGGGATTCCGTGTGCGGCAGAGAATTCATGCAGCTCGTCGGCATCGGCCATGCCCGGTCCGCGCTGGCTGCAGATTTCGATGAGGCAACCGACGGGATGCTTGCCGGCGATGCGGAGCAGGTCGATCGTCGCTTCGGTGTGACCGGCGCGACGGAGCACGCCCCCCTCTTTCGCCAACAGCGGATAGACGTGTCCGGGACGGACGAAATCAACCGCGCGAGCCTGCGGGTCGGCCAGCGCACAGAGCGTCATCGCCCGCGACTGCGCGCTGACGCCCGTCCCCGCCAGGCGATGGTCGACCTGAATCAGAAATGGCGTCTGGTGTGGTGACGTGTTTTCTTCAGGCCCCACCACGGGCGGCAACTGCAGACGGTCCGCCACCTCTTTCACGAGCGGCGCACAGAGCACCCCCGCCCCCTGGCGCAGCATGAAATTCACGATTTCCGGCGTAATCGATTCCGCCGCGCAAATCAGGTCCCCCTCATTTTCCCGCTCCTGGGCATCGACGACAATCACCATTTGCCCCTCTCGGAGCGAACGAAGTGCGGCGTCGATGGGGTCGGGCGACGATGGGGAATCGGTACGAGCCGTCATCGGGGAGCGTCTCGACACGTGTCAGGGGCCATACAGACTGGCCCGGTGGTCTCTCCAGGCGTATTGTTCCAGAAGCGGCCGCGGCGTCAACAGGGCCGCGCACCTTGACACGCAAACGTTTGTTGATATGTTGTGATGTACAGGGAAGTTACGGGACGATCGGGGTTTGCGCGCAAATCCCCGGTGCCCGGACCTGCCTGCCTGCCACACGGGGGCGCCTGCCCCACCACGCCGATTGTCCCGCCCACTGCTTCGGAGGAAACCCGATGCGACGATTGCTCACGATGGCCGCAGTCCTCGGTCTGGCATGTCTGGCCCCGGCGGCCGCCCCCCGCGCCGCGTCTCCCGAAGATCCCGGTCCGGTGACGACGATCCGGATCGACCCGGACCTGAACGGCAGCGGTTTCACCTTGCGGGGGCGCGACGCCCGCCAGCAGTTGATCGTCACCGCCGAACACGAGGCCGGCTACTTCACGGACCTTTCCCGATCGGTGACCTACGCGGCGCAGCCGGAGGGGATCATCACGATCGACGCGACCGGTCTGACTCGGCCGGTGGCTGATGGCGACGTCGTCGTCACGGCGACCGCCGCGGACGGCAAAGCGGCGCAGATCAAGATCCACGTGCAGGACGTGGCCAACCAGGTGCCGATCAACTTTCAGAACCAGGTCGTGCCGGTCTTCACCAAACTCGGCTGCAACAGCGGCGGCTGCCACGGCAAGGCAAGCGGGCAGAACGGATTCAAGCTGTCGCTGCTCGGCTTCTATCCGGAAGACGACTTCGAATTCCTGAAGAAGGAGGCCCGCGGGCGGCGGATCTTTACTCCCGCGCCGCAGAAGAGCCTGCTGCTCACCAAGCCGACCGGCCAGTCTCCGCACGGCGGCGGCAAGCGGATGGACGTCGACAGTTACGAGTACCGCGTCCTGTATCGCTGGATCGAGCAGGGGATGCCCTACGGCAAGCCCGAGGACCCGGTCGTCGCGGCGATCAAGTGCGTGCCCGACGCGCGGATCATGGGGCGCGAGCGCGATCAGCAGATCACCGTGCAGGCGCACTACAGCGACGGAACCGTCGAGGACGTAACCCGTATGGCGCTGTACGAGCCGAACAATGCCGACCTCGCCGAAACGACGGAAACCGGCCTGGTCCATACGCTGGACCTGGCGGGCGAAGTCGCCGTCATGGCGCGCTATCAGGGGCAGGTGGCCACCTACCGCGCGACCATTCCGCTGGGGGCCGACGTGGCCGACCTGCCGCCGGCGCGGAACTTTATCGACGACGCGGTCTATGGCAAGCTCAAGCTGCTGGGCATTCCCCCCTCGCGACTGTGCGACGACGCGACGTTCCTGCGCCGCGTGTCGATCGATATTGCCGGGACGCTGCCGACCGAGGAGCAGGTCCGGACGTTCCTGGCGGACACCGATCCCGAGAAGCGCAACAAGCTGATTGACCGGCTGCTCGACAGCCCGGAATACGCGGACCACTTTGCCAACAAGTGGAACATGGTCCTCCGCAACAAGAAGCGGCAGAACGAGGACCTCGACGGGACATACGCCTTCTACCAGTGGATCTGGGACAGCCTGTACGACAACAAGCCGTATGACCAGTTCGTGAGCGAGGTCATCACCGCCTCGGGCGATCCCGAAGTGGACCCGACCGTGATCTGGTATCGCGAAGTGGGGCAGACGAACGAACAGGTGGAAGACGTAGCGCAGCTCTTCCTCGGCATTCGCATCCAGTGTGCGCGATGCCACCATCACCCGTTCGAGAAATGGAGCCAGAACGACTACTACAGCTTTTCGGCGTTCTTCAGCCGGATCGGCAAGAAGAACCTCGCGGTCGGAGAGGACAACCGCGCCCGTGAGAAGCGGATCGTCCATAACGAAGGGGTTGCGCAGTCGCAGAATCCCCGCAGCGGCCAGCAGATGAAGCCGGCCGGCCTGGGCAGCCCGGCGCTCGATGTGCCGCCGGAGCGCGATCCGCGCGTGTATCTGGCCGAGTGGATGTCCGCGCCCGACAACCCGTTCTTCGCCCGGGCGCTGGTGAACCGCTACTGGAAGCACTTCTTCGACCGCGGCATCGTCGAGCCGGAAGACGACATGCGCGAGACCAACCCGCCGTCCAATCCCGAACTGCTCGCCGGGCTGGCGAAGAGCTTCGTCGACAGCGGCTTCGACCTGAAGCAACTGGTGCGGACGATCTGCCAGTCGTCGACGTACCAGCTCAGCTCGCTGCCGAACGAATACAACCTGAAGGACAAGCAGAACTTCTCGCGCTACTATCCGAAGCGGCTGTCGGCGGAAGTGCTGTATGACGCCTTCCACCAGGTGACCGACACGACGCAGGGCTATGGCGGGCTGCCCCCCGGCACCCGGGCGCTGCAGATCCGCGACGTCTCCACCGCGCCGTACTTTCTGAAAGTCTTCGGCCAGCCGCAGGCGGATACGGCCTGCGAATGCGAACGTTCGATGGAGGCCAACCTGGCCCAGAGCCTGCACCTGCTCAACAGCAGCGAGGTGCAGGGGAAGATTTCCAGCGGCTCAGGCCGGGCGGCGAAACTCGCCCAGAACAAGGAACGGCCGCACGAGGAGAAGCTCCGCGAACTGTATCGCTGGGTCTACGCCCGCGAGCCGGACACGGAGGAACTGTCGATCGCGCAGGCGCACCTCGACAAGCACGCGGACAACCCGCAGATCGCCTACGAGGACATCGTCTGGGCGCTGGTGAATACAAAGGAGTTCCTGTTCAATCACTGACGGTCCTGCAGTGCCGTCAGATTGGCGTACACGTTCAGCCGCGTCCGGGCACCGACCAAAGGTTGGTCCGGACGCGCGCGGCGTGCCATGAGCGATTGACTTGGCGCGTCGCAGACTGAGTCCCTCCGAGTTTCCTCCACGACAGGAGGACACACCCCGCCCGTGTACGACCGCCGTCACGGTTGCAG
>CAZWGW010000731.1:0-4107 GCA_964633565.1 uncultured Planctomycetaceae bacterium | reverse complement strand
CGAGCGGAAAAAAATCTACCAGGGTCACGATGTGATGCCGTGGTCCGGCCGCGGGGGGAGCGCGTATTCGCAGATGGAGGTCGCGGATGGGCGGCGGCTGACGACGCACAGGTCGTGCTTTGTGCGGTTCCCGATCATCGACAAGCCGGCGAGCGGCGGACGTAAGTCCGCTGACACGACGCCCAATGCAGTGTCAGCGACCATTCAGGGGGCTGACGCCCCCCGCTCGCCGGACGAGTACCTGCTGGTCTGGACCACCACCCCCTGGACCCTCACCTCCAACGTCGCGTGCGCGGTGAACCCGGACCTCGAGTACGTAAAGCTGCGCGCGAAGAAGGACGGCGCGGCCTACTACTTTGCGAAGGAAAACCTCGAATACCAGCGGCTGGGGCGGGAATTCAAGGAGGGCTTCGGCCGGCCGGAGTGGTCGTGGCCCGAGGGAGTGCCGAAGCTGAAGACGATCGCGCAGCTCTTCAAGGAACAGGGGGGGTATGAGGTTGAGGGGACCCTCAAGGGGGCAGAGATGGCCGGCTGGCGGTATGCCGGGCCGTTCGATGATCTGCCGGCGCAGCGAACGCCGGGTGGGTATCCCGAAGACAAGGCGCTGCTGGACAAGACGGGCGTCACGTGTCATCGCGTCATCGACGGCGGCCGCGACTCGAAGGGCAGCCCGAATGTCACCGCGGGCGAAGGGACCGGCATCGTCCACATCGCCCCGGGTTGTGGCGACATCGACCACGTCATCGGCAAGCAGCTTGGCCTCGTGGGCATCGCTCCACTCCAGGAAGACGGCACGTTCGGCGAGGGCTTCGGACCGTTCACCGGGCGCGAGGCAATTGACCCGGCGACGGCCGAACTCGTGTTCGACGAACTGAAGAAGAAGGGCCTGCTCGTCTACGTCGAGACCTACCCGCACATCTACCCGCATTGCTGGCGGACGGGAGACGAACTGGTCTTCCGGCTCGTCGACGAGTGGTTCATCAATATGGACTGGCGCGACGAGATCAAGGACGTCACCCGGCAGATCCGCTGGCTGCCCGACTCGATCGACGGACAGGAGCGGGAGGTCGAGTGGCTCACCAATATGCGGGACTGGATGATCTCCAAAAAGCGCTTCTGGGGGCTGGCGCTGCCGATCTGGATCAACCCCGACGACCCGAGCGATTTCGAGGTGATCGGGTCGCTGGCGGAGTTGAGGGAGCGGGCGCTGGAAGCGGAATCGCAAGAACACCACAGAGACGCGGAAGACGCAGAGGGAATTGACGATGGCGGGTGGAGAGAGTTTGAGGGGCATACGCCGCACCGGCCGTGGATTGATCAGGTGAAGATCCGGAGCAGGAAGACCGGCGCGCTGCTGTCGCGCATCGAGGACGTCGGCAACCCGTGGCTCGACGCCGGGATCGTGCCGTTTTCGACGATGCACTACAACCACGACCGCGGGGAGTGGGAGAAGTGGTATCCGGCGGACTTCGTGACGGAGTGCTTCCCCGGCCAGTTCCGCAACTGGTTCTACTCGCTGCTGTCGCTCTCGACGATGATGCGCTACGACGAGACGAACGACCCCGCACAGAAGCGGCCCTTCAAGACCCTCCTCGGCCACCGCCTCGTGATGAACGAGGACGGGAAACCGATGCACAAGTCGGACGGCACGGCGATCTGGTTCGAGGAAGCCGCGGAACAACTCGGCGTCGACACGATCCGCTGGATGTACTGCGCCCAGAACCCCGCCACGGACCTGCGGTTCGGCACGCGGCACCCGGATGAATCGGTCACGCTGCAGACGATGGACGGCCCGATCTCGTCGACAAAAGAAGGGCTCCCCTGCTGCCGGGTGACGAGCAAGCCGGCGGATGAAATCCGCCGGCTGGTGCTGCTGCCGCTCTGGAACAGCTACGCGTTCTTTGTGAATTACGCACGGCTCGACGAGTTCGACCCCGCGCTGTCGCAGGTCCCGGTCGACCAGCGGCCGGAGATCGACCAGTGGATCCTGTCAAACCTGCAGGCGTTCCTCACGACGGCAAACGAGCGCTTCCGTGAATTTGATGTGGCCGAAGCCTGCCGGGCTGCGGCCGCGTTTATCGATGACCTGTCGAACTGGTATATCCGAATCAACCGCGGACGTTTCTGGCGGTCGAAAGACGCGTCGGACACGGACAAGCTTGCCGCCTACCAGACGCTGTATGCGGTCCTCGTGACGTTTACGAAGGCGCTGGCGCCTGTGGTGCCGTTCCTGAGCGAGAGGATGTACCAGAACCTGGTGGTTGATGGTTTATCGTTGAGGGTTGATGGAGGGGAAAGTGCCGGCGTCGATCAACCATCAACCATCAACGATCAACACATCCCCGAAAGCGTCCACCTTTGCGAATACCCGCAACCGGATTTGACGCTGCTGAAACCGGAACTCAACCGCCGGATGGCCATGGCGGAACGCGTCGTGCGCATGGGGCGACGTTTGCGCGAGGAGTCCAATCTCCGCGTGCGGCAGCCGCTCGCTGAGCTGCGATACGCCTGCCGATCCGACCAGGATGCGGCAGACATTGTATCGCAGGCCGCGGTGATCACGGACGAACTCAACGTCAAGGCCTTCACGCGCGCCGCCAGTCTCGACGACCTGGTGCACTACTCGTACAAGCCGAACCTCAAGACGCTCGGCCCGAAGTACGGCAAGCTGCTCAACGCGCTGCGGCAGCAGGTTCCCGCTCTGGGGGACGCAGTGCTCGCGCCGCTGCGCTCCGGACAGACCGTCGAAGTGACGATCGACGGCAACCCGGTCACGCTCCTGCCGGACGACGTATTGGTGACCACCGAACTGGCGAGCGACTGGCGCTGTGCGGAGGAGGGCGGCATCCAGATCGCCCTCTCGACGGTCCTCACCCCCGAACTGATTGCCGAAGGGATCGCCCGCGACTTTGTGCGGCAGGTGCAACAACTGCGCAAGGAAGCCGACCTGGAGATCACCGACCGGATTTGCGTGTACTACGCGACTGACGACGAGACCGTGACCGCCGCGATCGAAACATGGCGCGACTACATCGCGCGCGAGACGCTGGCGGACGTGATTGAACGCTGCCTGAGTGCGGCGAAGGGCGCAAAGCAGGTGAGCGTGGGAGAGGGGAAAGTGTGGATCTGGATTGAACGAGTCTAGGGCAGGCGGGCAAGCATGCTGCAAGTCGTTGTCGACACATCGGTGCTCGTGGCAGCAGTTCGTTCGCGCCGGGGTGCGAGTTTCGCACTCGTCAGCGCAATCCCGTCCCAAGACTTCGAGATCTGCATCTCTCCGCCGCTCTACGTGGAGTGGCAGGAGGTCTTGACACGTCCGGAGCATTTGCCGCCAGGCCAGACGGTCCAGGACGCACTCGCGTTCTTGCGAGCCTTGGCGGCCCACGCTCACCTGCAGGAAATCTACTACCTCTGGCGACCGTTCCTCCGCGATCCAGACGACGACATGCTTCTGGAATTGGCGCTCGCGGCAGGATGCCCGTATATCGTGACACACAATCCACGGGACTTTCACGGCGCGGAGCAACTCGGGGTTGAGGCCATCTTGCCCGGTGATTTTCTGCGGCTTATCATGCCTCCATGAGCACCGCGATTTCGAATCCTCTGACGGTACGTCTTCCCGACCCGATTCTGCGGCGCGTGGAGGCATTGTGCGAACGCGCTGGCATCACTGTCGAGCAGTTTGTCGCCAGCGCCACAAGCGAAAAACTGGCAGCGTGGATGTCCGTAGACCATCTGCGTGAGGAAGCAGCTCTCGGGCGGCGCGAGGAACTGGAACGCTTTCTCGCCGCTGTACCGGATACTGAACCGCTCGACACGGATCGACTGCCCGGGTCCAATGGCGCGTAGCTGGACCCAATCGCGCAAAAAAAACGCCGGAGGCACATCGCCGCCGGCGTTCAACCTTCGCCGCTGCAGTCAGTCGTCGCAATCGTTGTCGCAATCATTGTCGACTTCGGGGCATTCGCCGCAGCCGTCACAGCCGCCGCAGCCGTCGCAGCCGGTGCCGTCGCAGGGGACCGGTGCAGGCGCCGGCGGGGCCGGATCCTGGCCGCTCACAATGCCGGCCGCGCCGACCGACAACACACCGAGCATCAGCAGAGCAAA
>CAZWGW010000730.1:226-4111 GCA_964633565.1 uncultured Planctomycetaceae bacterium | reverse complement strand
CACGATCAAAGGCATCTACGGCCGCGAGATGTACGAAACGTGGTACAAGATGACCGTGATGCTGCAGGGGGGGCTCGACATCTCTCCCGTCATCACGCACCGGCTGCACGCGACGGAGTTTGAGCAGGGGTTCGAAGCGATGAAGACCGGCAAGGCGGGGAAGGTGGTGCTGGACTGGAGCGGGATGTGATGCGTCTTGACGTGCCAGCTGCCGTGTGTGACGATCAACGAAAACGAGGTCACGCATGTCGACCGCTGCGTACGCTCATATCGAAGTCGATGCCGCTGGTGTCCCGATCCTTGCCGGGACGACGATGAAGGTCGTCGAACTCGTCGCCGAACATCTTGCCTGGGGCTGGGACGCGGTCCAGCGACAGCATCCGTATCTGACACTCGGTCAGGTGCATTCGGCCCTGGCGTACTTCCACGATCACGAACAGGAGTTGCGGCAGGAGATTGAGCGCCGCCACACTCAGGTGCAGGCAATCCGGAAAGAGTTGGGGAAAAAACCGGCGAGCGAGAAGCTTGCCCGCTTGCGACGTGCCACGTGAGCCTCAAGTTCTACATGGACCACCACGTTCCTGCCGCGATCACGATCGCCCTGCGGGAACGCGGCCTTGACGTGCTGACGGCACTCGAAGACGGGACTGGACCAGGATTTCCTCTCGCTCGCCGCCGATCGTTGGCGGACCGGACATGAATTCGTCGGCATTGTCTTTGCGGAACAGAACGAGATCGGCATCGGCAGAGCCGTGAGTGACCTGGAATTGATTGCCATCGCCTGTTCGGCGGAAGAGTTTGTCAACTGGATTCAACACCTTCCGCTCTGACGTCGTAACAATGGAGCCCGCCTTCGCGCCCAGTTCTGGAGGAACGCCCCATGCCGCTCGACGTCGTCGAATTCCTGCCCCAGTCCACGTCGGGTACCACCAGTGGAGCCGAGCCGCCGCAGCCGCCGGCCCACGCGCCGGTCCGCTGGAGCGAATGGCTGTGCCTGGCGGCGCTGGTCGCGCTGGCGGACATCGCCATCTATCGCGGTGAGGGATTTGCCGGCTATGCCCTGCTGTTCGGCGCGGCGCCGCTGCTCCTCTACTTCGGCGTCGCGAAGCGATCCGTCGACCGCAGTCTGCGGGTGGCCTTGCCGCTGCTGCTGATCCTGGCGGCGCGGCTGTTGTGGTGCGGCGACTGGCTGGAGGTGGCGCTCGGGTTCGGGCTGCTCGGCGCGGTCGCCATGAGCCTCTCCGGCCACCGGCCGTTCGTGCTGGAGGCGATCGTCTTCATCTCGCAGACCGTCCCGGCGGGCCTGATGGCGTGCGTGCCGTATTTCGAGTCGCTCGCCACGCGGCGCAATGGCGGAAAGAAACGTAACTGGCCGGCGGTGGTGATTCCGGCGGTCGCGCTGGCGCTGTTCAGCGTGATCTTCATCATGGCCAATCCGGACCTCGTGACGTGGGTCGGCGAGGGGCTGACGAACGCGGCCAGAGCGTTGCGCCGCTGGGTGGTCGAGTTTGCGCCCGGACCACTGGAGATCGTATTCTGGATCGGGGCGGCCTGGATCTCCGCCGGGCTGCTGCGGCCGCTGCTGATCCTGCCGTTCCGGCGCGACGAATCGCGCCCTGCCGATGATGCCAGCGCCGCGACGCGGCTCGCTCCCGCGCCGCTGTACGAGGCGTACCGGAATACGCTGGCCGTGGTCGTGGTGCTGTTCGCGGTGTATCTCGGCTTCGAGTTCGCGACGATGTGGACGCGGGAGTTTCCGCCGGGGGCGCTCTCCGGTTACTGCCACGAAGGGGCCGCATGGCTGACGGTCGCGCTGGCGCTGGCGACGGTCATTCTGTCCGTCGTGTTTCAGGGGCGGACGCGGCACGATCCGCGGCTGGCCGTGCTCCGGCGCTGGGGGGCGGTGTGGTCGATGGAGAACTTCGTCCTCGCGTTGGCGGTCGTGCATCGGATGTTCATCTACGTTGATTTCAACGGCATGACGCGGATGCGCACGGTTGGGCTGCTCGGCATTGCGGCCGTCGTCGCCGGGTTCGTGCTGGTGCTGGTGAAAATCTCGCGCAGCCACAGCTTTCTGTGGCTCGTGCGGCGGCAACTGTGGGCGCTGGCGTTCTGTGTGTACGTCTACGCCGTGCTGCCGGTCGATACGCTCGTGATGAGCTACAACGTGCGGCGGATCATTGCCGGCGACCCCGCGCCGAGCGTGCAGATCAGCGTGCACCCGATCAGCGCCGAGGGGCTGCTGGTGCTGAAGCCGTTGCTGAAGAGCAATGACGCGATCATTCGCGAAGGGGTGCGGGCGATGCTGGCGGAGCGGCTGGCCGAGTTCGACGCCGGGACCGCTCCGACGCAGCGTGCGGCGTGGTCGGCGTATCAACTGGCGGATGAGTTACTGCATGGCCAGTTGCACGATGCGCGGAGCGAGTTTGCGTCGCTGTCTAATCCGAACAATCGGCGCGCTGCGCGGGAGGCGTTCGACGCGTACGCCTACCAGTGGTATTGACGGCGTCGAGCCGGCGCCGCGAAACTTGTTGCCGGGGTACGATACACTCCAGGGTGACACAATGCGGGAACGGATCACGGCAGAGGAACTGGTCGGCGAAGAGTGGGCGGAGTGGTATCGCATGACGCCGCAGCAGCGCTGGGCGGAGCAGGACCGGCTGTCCAAGATTTATCTGGCCCTCGGAGGCACTTTTGATCCTGAACCAGATACTCAAAGTCCTTTCTTCGATGAGGACGAATGGCGTGCGCTGTATGGTCATGGGCGGCCAGGCGTGCGTGTTATACGGCGGAGCGGAGTTTAGCCGCGACACGGACCTCGCCGTCCTGTGCAACGACGAAAATCTCGCCCGGCTCATGGCTGCGCTTCAGGAACTGCAGGCCGACGTCATCGCCGTACCCCCCTTCGAGCGGCGTTATCTGGAAATGGGGCTGGCCGTGCACTTTCGCTGTCGGCATCCTGACGCCGCCGCGATGCGTGTCGATGTCATGTCGACACTGCGGGGCGTCGATGACTTCGAGACGCTCTGGAATCGTCGTACCACCATCGTTGAAACGGGCCTGGAGATCGACCTCCTTTCACTGCCGGACCTGATCCGCGCAAAAAAGACTCAGCGCGACAAGGACTGGGTCATGATCCGGCGTCTGGTCGAGGCGCACTATTTTTTTGCGCGGGGCGCGTCGCCCGGTCCGCAAGAGATTGCGTTCTGGCTGCGGGAAATGCGCACGGCGTCTTTGTTGATCGAGATCGCTGATCAGTTCCCGGAGTCGTGCCGCACGCTGCTCGGCGAGCGTCCGCTGTTGCAGGCCGCACTCGCGCGCGACGAACCACAACTGGAGACACTGCTGCACGAGGAGGAGCAGCGGGAGCGGGACGCCGATCGCGCCTATTGGGCGCCGCTGGTCAAGGTGCTGCATCAACTGCGGCGCGACGCGAGCCAGCACCGAAAAGGCGGTGATTCCACGTAGGCGCTGAAGGTCGCTAAGATTCCGCAATGCAGCCATTGGGCCGGGCACGGAGCCGACTCCATGTACGACCGCTTTCGAGACCACGTTTCCCGGCAACTCTCCGCCATCCGTTCCGCCGGCCTCTACAAGTCTGAGCGGGTCATCACCACGCCGCAGGATCAGGCGCAGTTTCAGCGGCTGCTCGGCGACGGGGCGCAGTGGGGTTTGCAGTTCAGCTACGAAGTGCAGCCCAGCCCCGATGGCTTGGCGCAGGCTTTTTTGATCGGGCGCAAATTCATTGGCCGCGATCCGGTGGCGCTCGTGCTCGGCGACAATATCTTTTACGGAGACGGGTTGCGGGAAAGTCTGAGCGTCGCCGCCGCACGGACGGCAGGCGCCACGGTCTTTGCCTATCAGGTGCGCGACCCTGAACGCTAC
>CAZWGW010000730.1:0-216 GCA_964633565.1 uncultured Planctomycetaceae bacterium | reverse complement strand
GCCGCAGGACGCCCGCATCTCCGTCGCCGGAGGCGCGCGGCCGGTGCTCAACATGTGCGCCAACAACTACCTCGGGCTGGCCGAGCATCCGGAGGTGATCAAGGCGGCCCACGCCGCGCTCGACCGCTGGGGGTACGGCATGGCCTCCGTGCGGTTCATCTGCGGCACGCAGCAGATTCACAAGGAACTGGAAGCGAAACTGTCGGCCTTTCTCGG
>CAZWGW010000729.1:0-4127 GCA_964633565.1 uncultured Planctomycetaceae bacterium | reverse complement strand
GATTGCGGCAAACAACAGAAGCATCAGCACGATGCCGACGACGCCTCCGCGCAGGACGTGCGGCCGCAGCAGTCGGGCGTCGAGCCGCAGGCCGCGGCCCATCAGGGTGAACGTCTTGGCGAACATCAGTCAGTCAACGAGCAGGAATTCCGGCCATGAGGCAGGTCATGCGGCCGCCAGTGTGCGAAGCCGCATTGCGACGCACACAAACATTGTGCCTGCCAGGCCGGCGCCGAAACAACAGAGAAGGAACTCGAGTACCTCGTTCGGTCCGTGCGTCCCCTCGAGGCAGGCGATCAACATGACGTTCCCCATGATGACGATCAGACCGGCAAAGAAGATCGACAGCGGCCAGGCGGCCCAGCTCCACGAGATCGACAGCAGCACGATGAGCTGCAGATACAGGGCGAGCTGCGTCATCGCGTAGACCAGGCCCAGGAAGGCATCGCCGTCACGGAAGATCTCCTCAAAGAAATCGCCGACGAGTTCCGGGGCGAGGAGCGCGCCCAACAGGAACCAGGCGCCCGCCGGCAGCAGGCCGAGCGCACTCCCGGCGATTTTGCCGGCGGAGATTTCGAACTGGGAACGGGGGAGCAGCACCAGCCCCGCCCAGGTCTGGCCGACCGTCTCGTAGCGGAACACCCGCGCGGCGATCAATGAGGCCTCGATCAGCAGCACGATGAGCATCGTCACCATGGTCATGCCCCCCGCGTCTTCGGCGTCCATCCGCCAGTTGCCGCCCACCACGTTGATAAACATGATCAGGAACAGCAGCAACGCGTAACCGATCAGCCGGATTATGGCCCATGTCGGGCCGCCCGAGATGAGATGGAAGTCCTTCCAGATGCAGGGGGCTTCCCAGGCGCGGCGCGAGCTCCGGCGGCCAAGGCGCAGCAGGCGACTCCACCACTGCTGACCGGACTGGGCTGATTCATTCCGGGTGCAGAGATCGAATCCGGCCCAGGAGAGAACGAACAGCAGCGCGGCGGCCACCGCATTGCTGGCAACCTGCAATCCCAGCGGGCGATCATTGAATCCGGTCTGCAGGATCTCCGCGAGACGCGACAGCGCCGACATGCGGGCTGCGTTCTCCGCAGCGCCTTCGATGACGCCGGCGACAGCGGTCGTGACGAGTCCGAAGTACTCCAGGGCGTCACCACACCATGCAATCACCGGTGCGACCAGGAGCACCATGACGATGACCACCGTGGTCAGCGTGCAGGCGCCCGCCGAGCGCGCACAGACGACGGACGCAAGCAGTCCGATGCTCCCCACGAGGAGCAGGTGCGCCGCGAGAGTGAAGTAAGTGGCGAGCGCCTGGTCCCAGAGGATGCCCCCCAGCGTGATGGCCAGCAGCGTGAAGGGGAACTGTACCGAGAGCAGCAGCACGGCTCCGAACGTCCGCGGGACCCACTTCCCCAGGAGCAGCGCCAGTGGCCTGATTCCGGCCAGCTTGAGCAGGCTGAGCGTCAGTTCCTCTTTCTCCTCCGTGATCGACGTCGCGAAGAACGTCGCGCCGGCAAACGTGATGAACCAGAAGTTGCAGTACTGCAGCCAACCGAAGAACTCCAGCCCCGGCGCGCCCGACCAGCGGTCGGTCTGCGCCTGATACAGAAAGAAGATGACCATGCCGACCAGCCCCGCCCGGAACAGGTGCGTCCGCAACAGTCGGGCGTCGACGCGGAGGGCGCGGGTCAGGAGGGCCAGCGTCCGTGACAACATTGAGGGATGAGGGATGAGGGATAAGGGATAAGGGATGATCACTGGTGAGTCGTTGCGCTCACCGCGCCATCTCTCGCCTCGCGTCACTCATTCGGTACTTCCTGGTCGCCCAATTCAGGCGGTCTCGAGGGGTCGTGTTTCCGCTCGACAGCGGAGACGTAATTGAACAGCTTTCGAGCCAGCACGCCATACTCCTCCAGCAGCGCTTCGCATTCGCCAAGGACTGCTTCGGCAGAACCAGTCTCGATCAGATTCAAGAGATGTTCGATCGTCCCTTCGGCGCCTGCATAGGCGCGCCACAGGTAATGCAGGTACTCGGACTTGTAACGGCGCAGTGCATGCCCCTCCACGATCTGCGAGGAAATGCTCTTGCTTGATCGCCGTGACTGGCTCCCCTCTTCATAGAGTTCATGCTTGGGAAGCTTCAAACTGACTGCGTGCACACGTCGGCCCAAGTCATGCGCCAGTCGGTACACCTCCAGATCCTCATGCGGCCGTCTCGTCCGGCGACTCCGATTCGAGTCTTTCATCGCCATGTCCCACAGATGATTCCCGATCCCTCATCCTTCATCCCTCATCCCTCTCTCATCCCCGTCACGTCCGCACGCCGCGCTCCGTCAGGTCCATGAACGCCTCGTTCAGGTGCCGCTGGTCGCGCTGGAAGGCGACGATCGACACGCCGAGATCAAGCACGCCGCGGAGCAGGGCCGAGGGGTTCGACTGCTCCAGGTCGAGCGAGATGCGATACTCGGGTTTCTCTTCCGATCGCTGCACTTCAATCACGCCGGGCAGCCCGCGCAGGGACTGGTCGAACTCGGCCGGCTCCTCTTCCACGCGCAGGCGGTAGATCGGATGTTCGGCCGTGTGGTGCAGCAGGTTCTCCATCAGGCCGCTGTACTTGGTCTTGCCGCGGTCGATGATCGTCACGCTGTCGCACAGTTCAGCCAGCTCGCTGAGGATATGGCTGCTGATGAAGATGGTTTTGCCCATCCGCTTGAGTTCGCGGAGGATTTCCATCAGTTCAATTCGCGCACGCGGGTCGAGGCCCGAAGCAGGCTCGTCGAGCAGGAGCAGGTCGGGGTCGTTCACCAGCACGCGGGCCAGGCTCACGCGCTGCTGCATGCCGCGGGAGAGTCCCTGAATCAGGTCGTCCTTGCGCCCTTCCATGTCGGTCAGCGCGAGGACGTCGGCCACGATGCGGTTGCGTTCCTTGAGCGAGAAGCCGTACGCCGCGCCGAAGAAATCGAGGTACTCGAAGACCGTCATCTGGCGGTACATGCTGAAGTGGTCGGGCATGTAGCCGATGCGGCGGCGGATGGCCTTCACGTCCTCGCGGACGTCGTGCCCGAAGACGCGGATCCGGCCGGTCTGCGGCTTGAGCAGCGTGCAGATCAGCTTGAGCGTGGTGGTCTTCCCCGCGCCGTTGGGCCCGACAAACCCGTGCAGCGACCGCGGATGGACCTGAAATGTGACGCCGTCGAGCGCGCGGTGCGCCTTGAACAGGAAGCTGGCGTTCTGCACGTCGATGACGGGGTGGTTGTTGTCCGATGAGATCATGTGGGGCGGCGAGGTCCAGTGCTATTCGGGCGGGAGGACGTCGAACGTGTACAGCACGCGGCCGACTTTCTTCGAAACGGCGGTCTGGTTGCCGTCGATGTATTGTGTGACGGGGAATAAATCCTCGGGCATGTCGGCAAAGACAAACAGCCGCACGCGATCGTTGCACAGGACCAGTTGCTGCAGCTTTTCGTCGCCGTTGATCCCGAGGCTGCGGGCGATGAGCGGGTGCAGTGCGCCGGTGAAGAGCGATTCGGGGTCGGCGTCCTCGGTGAAGAACGGACTGAACCCGTAGTTGTACAGCCCCTGGTCCCAGTTTTCGGCGCGGAGGAACAGCTTGAGCGGCTGGCCCCCGCCGCGCAGCGACAGCGTCCCGTCCTGGTGCTGCAGCGTGTACATCTGGTCGCGGTACATCGCGTACGTCCCTTTGGGCGCCGTCGGGAACGCGCCGCTGACTTTCAGCCGCAGCGACTGCAGACGGTCGTCGGCCGCATATTCCTCGACGTCGACCTGAAAGCCGGGCGCCTTCAGCACGGCGGCACTGACGATGGTGCGCGAGGAGAACGGCGGAATGTCGACGTCAAATTCGCCGTCCGGGGGATTCTTGACGGCGCCACGGACCGCCTCCTGGAACTGGCCGCTGGAGTAGAGGAGTCCCTCGCCCGGATGCGTGACGCGGTAATCGTCGCCGTCGGTGACGAACAGGTTGCTCCACTGCTGGATCATCAGCCGCCCGTCCCGGACGGGACGGGCGACGGTCAGCGCGTGCAGGGCGGTCTGATCGCCGTAGCCGCGCTGGCCGACTGCCTTGAAGCCCATTCTGAACAGGACGACCTCCGAGATCATCG
>CAZWGW010000728.1:2969-4130 GCA_964633565.1 uncultured Planctomycetaceae bacterium | reverse complement strand
AGGCCGAGAAGATGCAGGATGGTCGCGTGCAGGTCGTTGACGCTGACGCGGTCGACCACGGCTTTGTGGCCAATCTCATCGGTCTGGCCGTAAAGCGTGCCGCCCTTGGCCCCGCCGCCGGCCAGCCAATAGGTGAACGCGTGCGGGTTGTGATCGCGGCCGGTCCCGCCTTTTTGCACGAGCGGCAGACGCCCGAACTCCCCGCCCCAGATGACCAGCGTGCTGTCGAGCAGGCCACGCTGCTGCAAGTCGGTTAGAAGTGCGCCGATGGGGATATCGGTCTCGCCGGCGAACTGCGTGTGATTGGCGATGATGTTCTGGTGTCCGTCCCAGCTTCGTTCGTTTTCCATGCCGCCGGAGTAGATTTGCACGAAGCGGACCCCGCGTTCGACCAGCCGCCGGGCCATGAGGCACTGCTTGGCGAAGTGGGCGCATTTCGGGTTGTCGAGACCGTACAGCTTCTGGATCGTCTGCGGTTCACGTTGGACATCGAGTGCCTCGGGTGCGGCCGACTGCATGCGGTAAGCCAGTTCGAAGCTCTCGATCCGCGCGGCCAATTCCGATTCGCCCGGATTCTCGACCAGATAACGCTCGTTGAGCGTTTTGAGCAGGTCGAGTTGCGAGCGCTGGGCCGCGTCCGTCAAATCGGCGGGCCGGTACAGGTTGTCGATCGGCGCCCCCTGCGGCTTGAGGGCCGTCGCCTGATAGACGCCCGGCAGAAAGCCGCTCCCCCAGTTCTGGGCGTAGCCTTTGGGGAGCCCGCGCCCCTTCGTGTCGTACATCACGACGAAGCCGGGGAGGTTCTGGTTCTCGCTCCCCAGTCCATACGTCACCCACGCGCCGACGCTGGGGAACCCCATGCGCGTATAGCCGGTGTTGATCTTGAACAGGGCCGGCGAGTGGTTGTTCGAGTCCGTCCAGCAGGAATGAATGAACGCCATCTTGTCGACGTGGCGGGCCATTTCGGGGAAGATCTCCGAACACCACGTGCCGCTCTCGCCGTGCTGCGCGAATCTGAACGGCGATTTCATCAATCCGCCGACGGCGTCCTGGAAGAAGCCGGTGGTGGGGTCGAAGCCGTCGAGCGATCTGCCGTCGCGTTGCTCCAGTTCGGGCTTGTAGTCCCACGTGTCGACGTGCGACGGGCCGCCGTTCATGAAC
>CAZWGW010000728.1:0-2959 GCA_964633565.1 uncultured Planctomycetaceae bacterium | reverse complement strand
GCCTTGGCGCGGGCCGGAAAGTGTCCGCGGCGCGGGGCGAGGGCGTTTGCGGGCGCGCCGGCCGCGAGGAGGCCCTCGCGCTGGAGCAGGCCGGCGAGGGCGAGGAGGCCGAAGCCGTTGCCGGCGCGGGAGAGGAGGTCACGGCGGGAGAGCAATTTGCCAGACAGGGACTTAACGGACTCAAGGGCTTCAGCCATCGCCAGCTCCAAAAGTTCTGCGAAAGACGGTGGGGATATCGCGGGCGGAGTGAATCACGAGCAAGACGAGAATGCCATCATCCTCGGGCTGATAGAGGACGGCATAGTTCCCAACGGAAAAACAGCGGATGTTCGAACCAAGGTCATCACGGATTTCTCCAAGTAACGGCGAACGAGCGTGCTGTTCGCAGCGTACTTCGATCCGATCGAGAAAGCGCAGGGCGATGTCGAGACTGCCGCTCTGTTCGGATATGTAGCGGCCGATCTCCTTGATGCTCTGCCGAGCCTCCGGTGTCCGCCTGATCGATGCCATCAGCCCGCCCGAGTTGTTGCCCTCACTTCCGCGGCCAGTTCCGCCTTGATCTCACCCATATCCAGTGGCGCCACTTCCCCCCGCGCCGCCTGTTCGAGCGACCGCTGGATGTCGGCCTTCAGTTCGCGGTGTCGCTGCTCGAGTTCCCGATACACCTCAAACGCCGCCGTCGCAAACTCGGATTCATCCGCGAAGCGTCCGCTCGCGAGCTGTTCGCGCACGTAGGCTTCGATTTCCGGCGGGTAGGAAAGTCGAGTCGTAATCGTGGCGGTGGTCATGGCGCAGCGCCTCACTTCGTGAACTTTGTTGAATGTCCTGCCACTGCACTCAGTATAGCCAGTTCATTCCATCAAAGGAGCGGATTTCGCCAGACCGGTGTTGTGGCACGGTCTCCCGACCGTGCCACGCGGCCCGACCGAAGGTCTCCCCACAAGCTACAACGGGCGCTCCTACCACGCAAACCCGCTGATCGGAACGTCACCAGGTTCCCGTCCATCACTCGCGTAGTACGCGGCCGACGAAAACCGCCAGTGCTCCCCACGAACCACCAACCCCTTGCGTCGTGGATTGTCGTGCAGGTAGTCAAATTTCTGTCGCCAGAACGGCTCCGATTCGATCACTTCCGGGTGTCGCGTCGGCTGCCAGAAGCGGCGCTCACGGTCCTCACCGGCTGCCTGCCGTAACGCATCCGCAAAGCAGGCTGGCGCAGCCTTTGCGCAGTAGTCGCTCAACTGTCGGCCCGTAAACTTGCGGAAGTCTGCCAGTGCTGCCCGTAATGGTTCGCCATGAAATGTCTCGTGAAACACGATCGCATGCATGTGAGTGGGCATGATGACATACGCGTTGATCCGCAGACCTTTGTTGTGGTGGCAAAACGTGAGGCTGTCGGTGACGATCTTGCAGGGGTTTTCACCAACGAAGACGGGGAGCCAGTCGATGATCGAGTAGGTGACGAAATAGATCGAACCGTCCGGATGGATACGGCAGCGCTCCATTGAGGGCCCTCCGTTTGAGTTGTTCGTCGTGGGAACGTGCGGGGAGACCTGCGGTCGCACTGCGTGGCACGGTCGGGAGACCGTGCCACAACGCGCTCGACCGTACCACAACTCCGCCGTGCCGCATCAAGGCCGTCTACTGAATCCGCACCGGCGGCCGGAACCCCTTCCCCTGTCGCATCTGCGCCGAATCCCCCAACTCCTCGCGGGCTGCTTCGGCCAACCGCTGCAGCCGCGCGACGACGTCCGGATGCTCCCCCTTCACGTCGGTCCTCTCGCCGACGTCGGTCTTGAGGTTGTACAGCGCCAGCTCCGTCTTTTGATTCGAGTATCCCCCCGGCTTGCCGTCGCGCCCCGGCGTGCCGGTCAGGCCGCGGTACTCGTGCGGGAAGTGCAGCTTCCAGTCGCCGCTGCGGATCGCCTGCATGTGGTTCCCCCAATAGTAGTAGTACGCCTCGTGCGAGGTCTTCGCGCCGGGTGCGCCCGACATCAGGGGGTAAATGTCCTTGCCGTCGATCGGGTGGTCCGGCAGTCGCGCTCCGGTGAGTGCCGCGACGGTCGGAAAGATGTCGATCGTCGCCGCCAGTTCGTCGCACACCGTCCCCGCGGGGATCTTCCCCGGCCAGCGCATGATGCACGGCTCGCGGACGCCCCCTTCCCAGGTCGTCCCCTTCCCTTCGCGCAGCGGACCGGCCGAGCCGGCGTGGTTGCCGTACGAAAGCCACGGTCCGTTGTCCGACGTGAAGATCACCAGCGTCCGGTCGTCGATCCCGTGCCGCTGGAGTGCAGCAAGGATCTGCCCGACGGACCAGTCGACCTCCTGTATCACGTCGCCGAACAGTCCCTTTTCGGTCTTGCCGGCAAACTTCTCGGAGACGTGCAGCGGGACGTGCGGCATCGAATGCGCGACATACAACAGGAACGGCCTTTCGTGGTGCTCGTCGATGAACTGCACGGCGTGCTCCGCGTACCACGTCGTGAGGTGCGTCTGGTCTTCGTGCGTGACGGCCGGAATGGCGACGTCGTTCCCTTCGATCAGCGGCAGATCCGGATAGTCCTTCCCGTTCGTCGGATGGAATGGCCACATGTCGTTGGAGTACGGCAGGCCGAAGTATTTATCGAACCCGTGCTGCAGCGGGAAGAACTGCCGCTGACTGCCGAGGTGCCACTTGCCGAAGATCGCCGTCGCGTACCCCTGCTGCTTGACCAGTTCCGAGAGCAGCATTTCATTATCGTTGATGCCGTGCTTCGTGGCGTGGCTTGGTGCGCCGAGCATGCCGATGCGGTTGGCGTAACACCCCGTCAAAAGCGCCGCGCGCGACGCACCGCAGACCGCCTGGGCGACGTAGAAGCTGGTGAACTTGCGCCCTTCGGCCGCCATGCGGTCGAGGTGCGGTGTTTCGTAGCCGGTGGCGCCGAAGCAGCCGACGTCGCCGTAGCCGAGGTCGTCCGCG
>CAZWGW010000727.1:0-4135 GCA_964633565.1 uncultured Planctomycetaceae bacterium | reverse complement strand
GCTGACGTATTCTGGTTCGGCGTTTCACGTGGGCTTTCGCCCACGGCTACGTGCTGTCGCCCCTCCGGGGCTGGTGCGTGCTTGGTCGCGCCGTCTCCCGTGGGCTCGCGCCCACGGCTACACGCTGCCGCCCCTCCGGGGCTGGTGTACGGCAGGCGGGAGCCTGCCCTACTTCACCTTCTCCCGCTCCTGGCGTTCTTTCTCGTGTCGCTCGGCAGCGTCGGCCAGCACGCCTTCGGGGTCGTCGTCGAACGCCTGTTTGCAGCCGGTGCAGCAGACGTAGTAGGTCTTCCCCTTGTAGCTGACGGAGATCGTCCCGGCGCCGCCGGTGACGATGCACTCGGGGCCGGTCGTGCCGTCGAAGGCCAGACGCGTCCCTTCACGGGTATAGCCGACTTCTGCCACGCGGAGGAATGACTGCTGCGCGGCCAGCCGCTTCTCGTGAAGCACGAGGGTCCGCTTCTCGTTCAGCCGGGTGACCGTGAGGCGATGCACCTCGCCCTGTTTGTCGGGTTCGGAGATCAGGACGAGCTTGTCTCCATCGAGCTGGCCGTTGTAGTTGATCGTCTGCTCATCGGGTGTGGTGGCGGCCAGCAGGAATTGTTTTGCCGCGGCGTCGTACGTGAGCCGGGCCGACTTGAGGAGCTTGCCGTCCTTCACGTCGTAGCGGATGGCGATGTCGCCTTTGTCCTTGCCGAACTCCCAGACCCATTCGGCATCCTCGCGCCAGGCGCCCTGGTTTGAACCGCGCCGCGGCTGGCCGGTGCCGCGCCAGCCTCCGATCAGGTCGTTGAATGACGCGAGGGCCTCCTTCGGGGATTGTGGTCCGGGCTTGTCAGCCGTTGTCGCGGCATCGTCGCCGCGAAGCCAGGCGACGCCAGACACCGCTCCCAGCAACACCGCCAGACAAACGAGGGGGAAGCCGTGCGCTCGACAGACATGATTTGAACTCGGCATCGTGGTCCCCTCGCGTGAGTGGCGGTTCGATTTCCCAAGACCATTTGACATTGTCAGGCACGCTATGGTCAAATCAAGACATAAAGTCTATTTTCGCGGAATCGCCGGCTCGTGTCGAGGGTCTCTGCGGATTCGGCAGGCGGGAGGGTGCTCCGACAACGTGCGCGGCTGCAATCACGGGAGTGACACCGATGCCGACTGACATCTCCAACAGCGCTGAATGCGTCCCCGTCCGTGATTGGCGGGCGCGATTCGCGATTGTGGGGAGCATTCTGTTGATCGTGCTGCTCGGAACAGCGATTTACGTGCTGCAGACGCCCGAGGTCACGATTGAGATTACCGGTGCTCCGGCGACAGAACTGATGGGGAATGTGGTCGTCGACGGCCAGACGCAGTTGATCTCCGGTCAGGTCCCGGTGACATTGAGATATCGGGGCAGGCACGTCGGTTTCAACGTGCTGCCTGTCGGTGGCGGTGATGCGGGATTCCATGTCCGTCTCAATGACCGCGAAACGGACGGAGCGAGCGGAGTCTGCGGCTGGTATGACGCCCGCCGGGTCATTCCGAACGTCATGCTGAGACCACTCGACAGCATGGAACGGCAGGTGCTGCTCCGACAATTCGGCAACATTTCGTCCGCCGAGGAAACGCCGGTGGTTGACTCAGCGCAGGCGCGGCCAGCCGAGGCCGAGTGACGCGCGTCGCCGACGCGACCGAGGCGGTCATAATAACCGCATTACGGCCAATGCCAGCCGATATCGCCGATGAGCAGCGGCAGCACGAGAAAGTGATGGGCCAGGTCGCTGAAGACAAAGCCGGCCGACACGCCCGCCAGGCGGCGGGCGAGATCTGCACGCGAGGGACTTGTCGGCATGTTTCATCCAGTTTTTCAACAGGGCGAAAACATGACGACTGTATCACGGCCTATTTTCCGCGGGCCAGCCGCTGGAACCGCTCGCGCAGGTCCTGCGTCACCGGGCCGGGCTTGCCGTCGCCGATCTGGCGGCCGTCGAGTTTGACGACAGGGACGACCTCTGCAGCGGTGCCGGTGAGGAAGCACTCGTCCGCCGCGAAGATATCGTGCCGCAGGAGCGGCACTTCCTGGATCGGGACCTTTGCCTCACTGGCGAGGCCCAGCACGGCGTTGCGGGTGATCCCTTCGAGAATACCTGCTTCGGTGGATGGGGTCTTGAGCACGCCGCGCTTGACGATGAAGATGTTGTCCCCCGTACACTCGGCCACTTCCCCTTTGTGGTTGAGCATCAGGGCCTCCTGGCAGCCGGCGTCGGTGGCTTCGATCTTGGCGAGGATGTTGTTCAGGTAGTTGAGCGACTTGATCCGCGGGCTGAGCGCGCCGGGGTGGTTGCGGAGCGTGCTGGCGGTGATGATGGCCAGCCCCTTCTGATAGAACTCCTCGGGATAAAGCGTGATCGTGTCGGCAATCACAATGACCTGCGGATGGCTCGTCTTGCGAACGTCGAGCCCCAGGTACCCTGCCCCGCGCGTCACGACGAGGCGGACGTATCCGTCGCCGATGCCGTTCGCCGCAACCGTCTGTTCGACGGCGCGCATCATCTGCGGCTTGTCGAGCGGGATCGTCAGCCGGATCGCCAGCGCGCTCTCGTACAGCCGGTCGATGTGTTCCTTGTGCAGGAACACGCGGCCGCCGTAGACCCGAATCCCCTCAAAGACGCCATCGCCGTACAGCAGTCCGTGGTCGTACACGCTGATCTTTGCGTGCTCCTTGTCGATGAGCTGGCCGTCGATGTAGACCTTGAGCGACATGACGTGGTTCTCTGAGTGGGTTCCGACAAGCGTAGTTCGCCGTCTGGGGGTGGGCGCGATACGGGACACGGAACAGGGGAAAAGGTTCCGCGACCGGGTTGCCGTTCCCTCGACGGCAAAACAGCCCGACGGGACCGGCCGCGGGCTGAAACGCTCGAGTTTCAATGGTACCGGCAGTTAAGCGGCTTCGTCGAGCGCTTGGATTCGGCCTTCCGACAGCCGCACGATGCGCTGCGCCTGCCGCGCGACGGCCTCGTCGTGGGTGACCATGATGATAGTCAGCCGTTCATCGGCATTCAATCGGGCCAGCACGTCCATGATCTCGCCGCCGGTGCGCGAGTCGAGATTGCCGGTTGGTTCGTCGGCCAGCAGGACATGCGGTTTGCCGACGAGGGCGCGGGCGATCGCGGCGCGCTGCATTTCGCCGCCGGAGATCTCGCTTGGTTTGTGGGTCAGGCGATGTCCCAGCCCGACCTTGTGAATGATCTCCGTCGCCTGGGCGGTCAGTTCCTTGCGGCGTTTCCAGTACTCCCAGGCCGAGTAGCGGATCATCAGCGGGCTGAGGACGTTCTCGAGCAGCGTCAGCTCGGGGAGCAGGTGATAGAACTGAAACACGAAACCGAACACGCGGTTGCGCAGTTCGTCGCGGGTTCTGGACGGAAGGTCGTCGATGCGCTGGCCTTTCAGTCGCACTTCGCCGACATCGGGCGTATCGAGAAGTCCCAGCAGGTGCATCAGTGTGCTTTTGCCGCAGCCGGACTGCCCGACGACCGCGAGGAACTCGCCTTCGCTGGCGCAGACGTCGACGCCGCGGAGCACGGGCACGCGGATGTCCCCCTTGCGATACGCCTTATCGAGTGCGACGGCGGACACGTGGGTGGGTGCGGGCTGCTTGAGCATGGGGATGGTGGCCGAAGACCTGGGCCGTCCGGACGTCATTGTCGTGGACACGTTCGTTACGCCTTTGTTCAGACCGAATCATTGCGCACCGGGAAACACTGGTCACCCCAGTGCGTCAGCGAGGAATTTGGACGACGATGCTACTGGCCCCTCGCTTACGCTTCGGGTTACGAAGACACTTCATAAACACATCGCACTTTCGCGGAGCGAAAGGCGACTTTACTCGTAGCGCAGCGCCTGCACGGGGTCGAGGCGCGAGGCGCGGCGGGCGGGAAGGACGCTGGCGAGCACGGCAATGGCCGTGGCCCCCACGGAGACCCAGACGACCATGCCCGGATGGACGCGGGTGGGGATCTCGTGGAAGTAGTAGACCGCCTCGTCGAAGACTTTGTGCCCGGTGATCCAGGAGATGAGGTCCTCGATCTGGTTGATGTAGCGGACGAACAGCAGCCCCAGCGCCACGCCGGCGCCGCTCCCCACCAGTCCCAGGCCG
>CAZWGW010000726.1:0-4138 GCA_964633565.1 uncultured Planctomycetaceae bacterium | reverse complement strand
TCGCCGACGATCCCTTTGCCGAGGTCAATCCCAGCCAGGTCCAGCAGGTGGTGCTGAACCTGATTATCAACGCCCGTCAGGCCATGGAGGGGGGCGGGGCCCTCTTTGTCGCGGTCCGGACCAACCACGAAACGGACCACGCGGAGATCGCAATCCGCGATACGGGCTCGGGCATTCCGGCCGAAAAGCTCCCACGAATCTTCGACCCGTTCTATTCCACAAAGGCCCCGGATGCGCGCGGCCAGGGGGGGACGGGACTGGGACTGTCGCTCTGCCGCGAAGTTGTCGAGTCGCACCGCGGCCGGATTCGCGTCGAAAGTGCCGTCGGCCGCGGCACGACCTTCACTCTCAAGTTCCCGCTCGCTCACGCGCCGGTCGTGCGATCGCCCGGCGCTCCGCCCGCGCCCCTGCCGGCCCAACGGGCCGGTTGATCGCCGTCATGCTGCGGACGGGTCAGACCGGGCGCATTTCGAATCGCGCCCTTGCGGCCTCTGGCGTCAGGCACCAAACTGGGTGTGCACCGGTCACCCCTGTTGCCAGCCGCTGCTCTGGTACTGCGATCAAAGGATGCTGCGATGCGGTTCGAAGCGTTGATTGTCGCGTGTGTCTGGCTCGCGCTCCCTTCCGCGGGCCGGTTGGACGCCGCGGACGAGAATCGGGTCTACACCGATCCCGCGCATGTGGACGAGGACTTCGCGTTCCAGGGGGAATATCGCGGCGGTCAGCGGCCCCTGCCGTCTCAGCGAAGTCTGGAGCCGGTTGGATTGCAGGTGATCGCGCGGGGCAACGGTCGCTTTGACGCGGTGAAGTTCTATGCGGGATTGCCGGGCGAGCACCGTTTCCGGCCGGAACGATTCCTGCTGAGCGGCGAGCGCGTGGGGCAAGTGGTCGTGTTGACCGGCGAGCAGTATGATATTGTGCTGGAACGCGGCGTCGCGCTGGTCACCGACAAGGACGGCCGGTCCGCCGGTGAATTACGCAGGGTGCAGCGGATCAGTCCAACGATGGGGGCGCTTCCGCCAGCCGGCGCCATCGTGCTGTTTGACGGCAGCGACTCCGGAAAGCTCCGCAATCCACGGCTGACTCCCGAAGGCTGGCTGCTGGCCGGGACGGAGTCCGTGGATCCGTATCAGAGTTTTCGCCTGCACGGCGAGTTCCGGCTCCCCTACAAGCCAGATGCGACGGGGCAGGCCCGCGGCAACAGCGGCTTCTACCTTCAGTCACGCTACGAAGTGCAGGTGCTGGATTCGTTCGGGCTTGAAGGAGCGTTCAATGAATGTGGGGCGCTGTACCGCCAGCGCGCGCCGGATGTCAACGCGTGCCTCCCGCCGCTCGCCTGGCAGACCTGCGACATCGATTTCCGCGTGCCGCGCTACGACCGCGACGGAGGGAAGTCCACGAACGCCCGCATCAGCGTCTGGCTGAACGGCATTCCGGTTCATCAGAATGTGGAGATTCTGGATAAGACGGGGGCAGGTCGTCCGGAGGGCCCACAGCCATTGCCCCTGAAGATTCAGGACCACGATAACCCTGTTGTATTTCGCAACTTATGGATTGTTCCGATCCAGGACGACAAGTCAGATGACTGGCCGCCGATTTCGAAAAGCATTTCCAGTCAACCAGTTGTGGCAACAGTATCGTTGTCGGCCGCCGATTGATTGCTGCCGTTCCCAAACTTGCTCATAGCGGCATCCTGCACCACTGGCTACTTGACACTCCCGGGTCGATCGGGTGTAATCTTCGCCGAGTCAGGTTGCCAGAGGCTGGGTCAGGCGCACGGCGACATCCGTGCTGGCGGCATGGCTTCATCAGGTGTACTTCGTGCGCATGGTGTGGGGTCTGACATCCTCAGATTGCCGGATTGCTTCAAGGACGCAAGACCGGTCCCGCCCAGACAGATTACCCGCCTGAATTTCACCCCCTCCCGAAGGACCGCCCGGGGCCCAGGCGCAAAAACTGCCGTTCGAGTCACCTGACGGGGGCGATTTCTCCGATACGGGGTATCGGAGAGCGATCGCAATAAACCTGGACGGGGTCAGGCTATGATGGCTGGATCGTGCAGCCCCAGGGTGGTTATCACCGGGGTTGGTGTGATCTCCCCGATTGGCACCGGCAAAGCCCCTTTCTGGGGCAAACTGATTGCCGGACAATCGGGCATCGGTTATTTGCGCTCATTGCCGACGCGCGACCTGCCCTGCAAGCTGGCGGCCGAGATTACTGATTTCGATCCGTTGCAGCACGTCTACCACAAAAAATTCCTCAAAGTGATGTCGCGCGACATCCAACTGGGTGTCTGCGCCGCGTCAATGGCCATGAAGGATGCCGCGCTGGCGGCCGGCGATGTGGATCCGGACCGGCTGGGCGTGGAGTTCGGGGCCGGCCACATTTCATTTACTCCCGGCGAACTGGCCGATGCGGCCCAGGAGTTCGTCGCGGCGGACAGCGGCGGCAATTCCCGCTGGGGAGAAGAGGGTCTCAACAAGATCGCCCCGTTGTGGCTGCTGGGACAACTCCCCAACATGCCCGCGTCGCATATTGCGATCGAGCACGACGCCCGCGGTCCGAATAATACCATCACCAGCGCCGATGCATCCGCTTTGCTCGCGCTGCAGGAGGCGCTGCGGGTCATTCATCGCGGACAGGCCGATGTGATGATTGTCGGCGCCGCCAACTCGTGCATCCACCCCGTCGACATCGCGCGGCGGATGTTGATGGATGAGTTGTCCCACCGCGACGACGACCCGACGCGAGCCTGCCGGCCGTTCGACCTGGACCGCGACGGAGCGATCGTGGGCGAAGGAGCGGGCGTGTTCGTCGTCGAGCGGTACGACCATGCGATCCAGCGCGGGGCCGACATCTACTGTGAGGTCCTCGCGGTCGGGGCCGGTTGCGATGGCCGTGGCTCTTACAACGGTGCCGGTGGGACGGGCCTCGTGCGGGCCATGCAGTCGGCGTTCGTGCGGGCCGGCATCAGCCCGCGGGACCTCGGCCACATCAATGCTCACGGCAAAAGCACCCGGCGGGACGACTGGCTGGAGTCGCGGGCCTATCATCAGGCGCTGGGAGGGTACGCGGAGCGAATCCCCGTCATGGCCCTCAAGAGCTACGTCGGCAGTTTTGAGGCCGGCTCCGGTGCGGTCGAACTTGTCGGCACAGTACTCTCGTTGCGAAACGGCGAGTTGCCGATGACGCTCAATTACGAGCACCCCGATCCCCTGTGCCGGCTGAACGTCGTTCACGGGGAGCCGATTCCACTCCGCAGCCGGGCCGCGATGAGCGTCAACCGCACCGCCATGGGACAGAGCGCCGCGGCGATTCTTCGGGCGGTGTGACGGCTGCTTGAATCACCCTGTTGCCACGCCTATACTTCGGCGCGTTCGATCCGTCGCCCAGGAAGGCGTCGCTCCGAGTCGGTGGCCCTTGCTCTGGAGGCCCTCACGACTCCGGGCGCCCCTCAATTCGTCCCAAGCGGCGGCCCGTCTCCATGACCCAAATCCTAGATCTCGTCTCGTCGAGCGACCCGCGCGACGTCATTCATCGCGCGGTCCAGGCACTCGCGGAGGGTGAGGTCGCTGGACTGCCGCTTGAGACCACGTACGCCCCGTGCGCGGCTGCCTATCGGTCCGGCGCCTGGTGCGATCTGGCGGAGGCGCTCCCCCCCGGCTCGCAGCCGTTGCTCGTGTTCGCCACCGCCGACGCCGCGGCCGACCTGTTGCCCCCGCTCAGTGACTTCCAGCGGCGACTGATCCGCCGATGTTGTCCAGGGCCGATCCACTTGCGGTTTTCGATGGTCGTGCGGCACGGCCTGGTCTCGGCGCTCTCGGGGGAAACGCGACGGCCAGTCATGGCGGACGACGAGATCCGCCTGGCAGTCACAGGATCGAGTTGTCTGCCGGACATCCTGCGATTGTTGCCCGGTCCGCTCGTGGCCTTTCTGCCGCCTGCGGATGCCGGTCCGCTGGCAACGGCCGCCGAACTCGTCGCGACGCACGGCCACCGGCTGCACCTGGTGATTGACGCCGGTCCGACAGGGCGTCCGCATCCCCCCACCGACGTGCGCGTCCACGCCGACCGTTACGAGATGTTGACGGAAGGAACGCTCTCCGCCGGTGCCATGGCCGGCCGGGCCGCGACCGTC
>CAZWGW010000725.1:0-4138 GCA_964633565.1 uncultured Planctomycetaceae bacterium | reverse complement strand
TCAATCTGCTGCAGGATCTGCGTGACGTCGCTCATGGCGACGTTCAGCATACGGCCGCAAGGATGAAATCAGAAGCCACAACATTACGGCTGGAGCGCGACCTGTCGTTCTCTTGATGCGAGGTCTAAAGTGAGCGTGATGTTTCCGACCATAACTCGCCTGTTCCCCATGCCAAACTCCTCGATCACCACCTCCCCCTGGGCCGTACTCTGTTTCCTGGCGGCCGCTTTTCTCGGAGCGCTGGGACAGTACCTGTACAAGGCCGGTGCCGAATCGGCCGCCGGTGGCGCCACGACCTACCTGTTCAACCTGCGTTTGTGGGGTGGCGTCGTCTGTTACATCGCCGTCATGGTGCTGTTCGTGGCGGCGTTCAGGTTTGGCGGCGCGCTGAGCGTGCTGTATCCCGTCTACGCTTCCACGTTCATCTGGGCGGCGCTGATTGCCCGCTTCGTGCTGCAGGAGCCGGTCCGCCTGGTCAATGTCGCGGGGATGGTCGTCCTTGTGCTGGGAATGTGGCTGATGGGTCTCCAACGATAATCGGGGGTGGCCGTGTCACAAGACGAGCCTCGTGCTCCCGAACGACGTCCAATCGCCTCCCGCGAGCGGAACTGGTCCAAAGCCGTCGCCCACTGGCTGGCGCAGCGCGCTGTATCGCCGAACGCCATCTCAACCGCCGGGATGATTGCTGGAGTTTTCGCCGGGCTCTCGTTGGCGGCCACTCGCTGGCCGGACTGGACGACGGTCGGCTTTGTACTTGCCGCGGTCGGCATCCAGTTGCGGCTGCTGGCCAACATGTTTGACGGCATGGTGGCCATCGAAACGGCACGGACCTCCGCGGTCGGCGAACTGTACAATGAAGTCCCCGACCGCGTGTCGGACACCGCCATCCTCGTCGGCGCCGGTTACGCGGCCGGCGGTTGTCCCGTGCTCGGCTTTGTGGCGGCGCTCCTGGCAGTCTTCATTGCATACGTGCGCGCTCAGGGACGGGTCGCGGGCGCACCGCAGGAGTATTGCGGTCCGATGGCCAAACCGCAGAGAATGTTCGTCATGACGGTGGCGGCGGTCGCTGCAGCCCTGCTGCCGTCCACCTGGTTGCCGCACGTGCCGGCGCTGCCCGAGCAGGGCCTTATGGCCGCGGCGCTCGCAGTCATCATCGCCGGAGAATTCGTGACCGTCTATCGCCGTCTCACTCGCATCGCCGCCGCACTGCGCAAGGGCCGCCCATGAAACTGTTCGACGAGCCGGCGCGGTCGCGACTGTTCGGCGTGCAACACGCCTTCCAGGACGGCCTCACCGTCGGCATCTGTATCACCATTGCCGTTGGATTGGCGGCATCCGGCCTGCTGATCCGCGAACTCGTCCGCCGCGGCAAAGTGAATGAGCCGACCGGACTCGAACTGAATCAGCGCTGGCGATCGTGGCTGTGGCTGGTGCTGGCCATCGTGGTGCCGGTGCTCGCCGGCGCATTCTGGACGATCCTCGCCGTGTGTGCCCTGAGTCTGTTGTGCTACCGGGAATTCGCCCGTGTGACGGGCGTCTTCCGGGAGCGGACGATCAGCATCGTCGTCGTGGCCGCAATCCTGGCGCTGGGCTTCGCCGCGCTCGACCATTACGACCGGTTGTTCTTCGCCTGCGGTCCTCTGGGCGTCGCGCTGATCGTCGTCGGTACGATCCAGGCGGACCGGCCGCAGGGATTCATCCAGCGCGTCGGACTGGGGGTCCTGGGATTTGTGCTCTTCGGGTATTCACTGGGCTACCTGGGATTGATGGCCAATGCCCGCGAGTTCAGGCCCCTCTTGTTGCTGATCTTCCTGTCGGTTGAGTTGAACGACGTGTTCGCCTACTGCTGCGGCAAGTCGATCGGCGGGCCGAAGCTCCTGCCGAACACCAGTCCCGGGAAGACGGTGGCCGGTTCGCTCGGCGCGCTCGTGCTGACGACCCTGCTGGTGGCCGGCCTGGCGCACGTCCTGTACCAGGACACCCCGATCGACCAGTGGGACCGGCTGCTGGCACTGGGATTGCTGGTCAGCGGGCTGGGACAGCTTGGCGACCTGACGTTGTCCTCCGTCAAGCGGGACATCGGTATCAAAGACATCAGCCGCGCCATCCCCGGCCACGGAGGCTTCCTCGACCGGTTCGACAGCCTCGTCCTTGTGCCTCCGGCCGTATACCATTATTTGTCGTTGTATCTGGGGCCTCTTGCCGCCGATCAACCGGCACGAATTCTCACGGGTGGGTGAAAGATGGGGTGTCACGATGCGCCAGTGGCAGCTCAAATCCGCGGGCGATCTGCAACTTGATCCGACTTCGCGGTGGCGGGACTATCATCGCGAAAGCGGTCTCGTCTCCAACGTCGCCCGGCTCTGCTGGTGGTCGACGATGAAATCGATGCTCAAGGTCATGCATCGCATGGAGGTCCACGGCCGGGAACACGTTCCGGGAATGCCGTCGTTTGTACTTGTGGCCAACCATGCCAGTCATCTCGACGCGCTCGTCCTCGGATCGACGCTCCCCCTGAAGGTGCGGGACCAGTTATTTCCGCTGGCGGCGGGAGACGTGTTCTTCGAAGCTCCGGCGATGGCGGCCTTTTCGGCCACCGTCCTCAACGCGCTCCCGGTCTGGCGCAAAAACTGCGGAGCGCACGCCATCAAGGACCTCCGTCAGCGGTTGATCTCTGAACCGTCCATCTACATCCTGTTCCCCGAAGGAGGCCGCACTCGCGACGGCAAAATGATGCCGTTCAAACCGGGCATCGGCATGATGGTCGCCCAGACGACGATTCCGGTCATTCCCTGCCATCTCACGGGGACGTTTGAAGCGTTTCCGGCCAATACGCGCGTCCCACGGCCGCACAAGATCCGCGTCCGGATCGGCGCGCCCCGCGTGTTTTCCGACGTTCCGAACAAGCGCGACGGCTGGGACCACATCGCACAGTTGCTCGAGCAGGACGTGACGAGTCTGGCGCAATAGCGCAGCGCAGACGCGCTCCCCTGCGGGTCGCGGCTAAACGAGTGGGCTTCAGCGCGTCGTCGCGATGCCGCTATAATCCTCTGCTCGCCATGTCCGCCCGGAAATCCAGTTCGTCCGGATCTGCACAGGACGCAAAGACCCGCGTCATCTGCCGGAATCGCCGCGCGCGTCACGAGTACGACATCCTGGACGAACTGGAATGCGGGATCGCTCTCACCGGCAGCGAGGTCAAGAGCGTCCGCGACCACAAGGTGTCGATCGAAGAGGCCTACGCCCGCGTGGAAGGCCGCGAAGTCTGGCTCCTGGGCTGCGATATCGCCCAGTATCCCCAGGCCAACATCATGAACCACGAACCGCGCCGAGCGCGCAAGTTGCTGCTGAAGCGGCGGGAGATCGTCAAGTTCGCCGAGGCGGCCGGCCAGAGCGGGCTGACGCTGGTGCCACTCGACATGCACTTCTCGGCGCGGGGGCTCGTCAAGGTGACGCTGGCCGTCGCCAAGGGGCGCAAGCTGCACGACAAGCGGGAGCGGATGAAGACGGAAACGGCGAAGAAAGAGATGCGGGAGGCGGTGCGGCGGCGGTGATGCACGCGATCGATAGCCCACGTGCTGGCGGAACGACATCCCGATTCAGATCCCCGCCTCGTTGGACGTCACACCGCGTCCTCCACGCGTCGGTAAATGCCATACTCCTCGACCCGGCGCAGTCGGTCGATCCGCTCACGCAGGATGCGACGGACTTCGTCGTCGTCTGCCCCCGGAAACTGGTGGCGAATCCCGGCTTCCATTCGTTCGCAGACCTCGTCGAACAGTTGCGCACCGTCGAGTAACTTGTCGCCCGGTTTCTGGCGCCGCGCCGCCTCAACCTATTCGCGGTAGACCGCGTCAATCAGTTCCTGTGTCGGTTCCACGATGGGGCCTTCCTCAACGAGCCGGATCACCCACCATTCTACCCTCGCCCGGCGCCGCGTCGAGACGAGCCTCATTGCGGCTCCGTGCGCACCTGCACCTGCAGCGCCCCGAGCATCTTCGTAATCGCCCGCTCCTTGTGGTTGATGCGGAACACGTTCTCCAGCACCACGGCCCGGCGCTCGTTGCTGGGGTGCAGGATCAGCCGCCCGGAACCGAGCAGCAGGTACTCAAAAATGTCGTTGATCTCCTTGTCGATC
>CAZWGW010000724.1:3811-4145 GCA_964633565.1 uncultured Planctomycetaceae bacterium | reverse complement strand
GAACTCCTCGGCAAGTCCGACGTCGCCGGCACCACCACCGACGAGGGGAAAGGCCGCGTCTTCCCCTGCGAGGGCTGCGGCGCCGACCTGGAATTCCACATCGGCCAGCAGCAGCTCAAGTGCCCGTTCTGCGGGTTCGAGAAGGAGATCCAGATCGCCGAAGGGGCCGAGGTTCGCGAGCAGGATTTCCACGCCATGCTGGAGCGGGTGCGGCAGGCACGCGAAAAAGAGCCGCAGGAGGTCGCGGGCTACAGCGAGGTCCGCTGTCGGTCGTGCGGCGGCACGGTCGTGTTCCAGGGGACGCTCACCAGCACCGAGTGCCCTTTCTGCGGCT
>CAZWGW010000724.1:0-3801 GCA_964633565.1 uncultured Planctomycetaceae bacterium | reverse complement strand
CGTGTTGCCGTTCCTCGTCGACCACGACAAGGCCGCGAAGGGCCTCATCGCGTGGGTCAAGTCCCGCTGGTTCGCCCCCAACGAATTCCTGAAACGGGGCGTCGAAGGGAAATTCAACGGCGTCTACCTGCCGTACTGGACGTACGACACGCTGACATTCAACGCCTACACCGGCGAGCGGGGGGAGAACTACACGGTCACCGTCGGGACCGGCAAGGACCGGCGCACGGAGACCCGCACGCGCTGGTATCCCGCCTCAGGGCGATTCCAGCGATTCTTTGACGACGTGCTGGTCGTCGCCAGCCAGGGGCTGCCACGGAGCTTCATCATCGCGCTGGAGCCGTGGCCGCTGGCAAGATGCATCCCGTTCACGCAACAGGTGCTGGCCGGCTATCTCGCGCGGACCTACGACGTGGAACTCGACGCCGGTTTCAAGGATGCCAAACAACGGATCGACGAGGCGATCGCGGCCGATGTGCGGCAGCGGATCGGCGGCGACCACCAGCGGATTCACTCGATCGAGTCCCGCTTTGACGCCGTCACTTACAAGCACCTGCTGCTGCCGGTGTGGATGCTGGCGTACCGCTATCACGACAAGCCGTATCGGGTGTTTGTGAACGCCGGCACAGGCGAAGTGCAGGGGGAACGCCCCTACAGTTGGGTCAAGATCCTGTTCGCCGTGCTGACGGGCCTGGCCGCCGGGGCCATCGTGATTGCGATCGGGTCGTCACGCTGACAGGCCGCGGGGCCCGTTTCTGCAGCGCGGTGCTGGTTCCGTGGCGCTACGGTCCGTACACTGCCCCCGCATTTCTGTGTGCCAATCTGGCTGCCAAAATGAGGCTATTTTTTGGCTGCACTATGTAAATTACTGCGATATAATTGATTACAGAATCATTTTTGATCGCCTGCATGCCAAAAAAACTGTCGTACGAGAAGTCGCATCCGTGGATCACCTTCGCCGTCGACTTGCGACGGCTGCCGTCGACGTTCTGGATTCAGCTTGGGGAAGTGCAATCCAAGTGCCACCATGTCGCCCGGACGCTTTTGCCCCCGGACGTCGCTCAGGAGCTCTACGAAATCTATCTCGCGAAAGGCGCACACGCGACCACCGCGATTGAGGGAAACACCCTCAGCGAGGAGCAGGTGCTGAATCTGGCCCGTGGTCGCGCCGGTCTTCCCGCGTCGCAGCAATACGCGGAACGGGAAGTCAGCAACGTTGTTCGGGCATGCAACGAGATTGCACATCGTGTGTTCGAACGGCGCGGCAACGACATCACCGTCGCCCGAATCTGCGAATTCAACCGCTGGGTGCTCGACGGTCTTCCTCTGGAGGGCACGATCACGCCGGGCGCCATCCGCAAGTTCTCCGTCGGAGTTGCGAACTATCGCGGCGCCCCGTCCGAGGACTGCGAGTACCTGCTCGAACGGCTCTGTCGCTGGCTGGCGGAAGGCATTGCTCCCCCGTCAGAGGAACTGAAGACCGCCTTCGCCGTCATCAAGGCAAGCATCGCGCACCTGTACATCGCGTGGATCCATCCCTTCGCCGACGGCAACGGGCGGACCGCGCGCCTGCTGGAGTTCGCGATCCTGCTCGCTGCCGGCGTCCCCGACGTGTCCGCACATCTCCTCAGCAATCACTACAACCTGACGCGCGCCGAATACTACCGCCAACTCGACGTCGCGAGCCAATCCGGCGGGGACGTGTCACATTTTCTGCAGTACGCGGCGGTCGGGTTCCGGGATGGCCTGGCGGAGCAGATCGAGCGGATCACGAATCACCAGTACGCCGCCACGTGGAAGGAGCACGTTTTCGACGTGATTCCGTACGCGGGCAAGACGCGCGAGCGTCAGCGCCGGATCGCCCTGGCGCTCTGGGGACATGAGCGAGTCGCCGAGGACCGGATCCGTTATCTGACTCCCCAGCTTGCCGAAGCGTACGCGGGGCTTTCGGATCGCGCCATTCGCCGCGACCTCGTTGCACTGGAAAAGTCCAGACTGATCATCCGCCTTGCGGACGGCTCAGTCCGCATCGAGTTCCGGCCGCTCGCGGAGCGCAGGCCGCGGCAGGCGGGCGAACGATGAAAGCCGTGCACTACCTGTACCCGCGCAGAAAGAAACCCGGCCTCTCGAAGACACCGGGTTCCGGGACGGCGATCACGCCGTTGTCGGTCACACGGAGAAGCTGCTCCCGCAGCCGCACGAACGGGTCACGTTCGGGTTGTTGAACGTGAAGCCCCGCTTCTCCAGGCCGTCGTAGTAGTCAATTGTCGTGCCGTCGAGGTACAGGTCGCTCTTCTTGTCGACGGCGACCTGCACGCCGTGCTGCTCGAAAATGTGGTCCCTGTCGCGGCTGACGTTGGTGGCCGTGTCGAAACCCAGCTTGTACTGGAAGCCGCTGCAACCCCCACCGGCGACGCCGATCCGCAGGACGGTCCCCTCGGGAAGGTTGGCTTCCGTCATCGCCCGCTTGACTTCGCCGGCTGCTTTTTCTGTTACGGTGACCATGTTGTCGCATTCTCCTCGGTCTGGAAAGGACGAGTTCGCGATACGTTGCCTGTCGCGCTGCTCAAATTATAGCACTCTTCGCCCGGAATCAACACACCTTCATCGGCGGACAATTTCCGCGGCATGAGGCGTTTCTGGCGTCAGTGGGGACTGCCGGCGGCCGCAAGTCAGAAGTCGCCGGTCACTTCGCCCCCCTGAATGGTCGCGGCGCTCGTGTACACGTCATAATCGATCGCGTCCGACACGAACCGCACGCTGCCGTCGACCATCGCGAACATGGCGACCCCCGGGTGGCGGCTCTTGAACCCCAGGTGGACATGCCAGTCCCCTGCGCTTCCGGTCTCCGGCACGCGGCGGTAATTCAGCGGGATCGCGCACGTGGCGGTCGAACCGTTGAAGTAGTACCACCAGGTGTGGCTGCACCACGCCGGCACGCTCTCCCCCAGCGCAAACGTCTGGCTCGTACCGTCTGAGACGTCGCGCATCCGCGTCGTCGTGACGATCAGGTCGCCGCTCCGGCAGATGAGGCCGTTGCAATGGTCCAGTCCGTCGGGGTTGTTGGCGTTGCGCCCGGCCTTCGACACACGGGGGCTGAACGTGCCGCAGTCCCAGTTACTCCCCAGGCAGGCCTTGTAGTTGCACACGCCCCAGACACCGGGGACGTTGAACCGCCCGTCCATCAGACCGTCGTTCCCCGCGTCGGACGGGCACAGGTAGACCGGGACGACCGTGCGGGCGACCTGTGTGTTCTGCGGGTCCGCAAGAGGCGCGCCGAAGCGGATGCGGTCGTACAGGTTGCGCTGGTCGAGGTAGTGGAGCACCATCTGCAGCCAGCTCGCGCCCGTATTAGTGTCGTCATACGGGCCGTTGCCGTAGTTGAGCGGAAACACGCGATGCGCGTCGACGTAGTTGTGCATCGCGATCCCGATCTGGCGGAGCTTGTTGCGGCACTCCGTGCGGCGCGCCCCCTCCCGCGCCTGCTGCACGGCAGGGGCCAGGAGTGAAACCAGGATCGCGATCAGGCCGATGACTACCAGCAATTCGACCAGCGTGACCCCGCGTCGGATCAGTCGCGGACTGAACAGTGATGCAGCCATGGCGAGCAATCTCAGACTTGCCGTCACGTCACGCCCTTCTGCGGTTGCGCCACACGACGATCCCTGCGAGCACCAGCGAAAGGAGCCCGCCATAAAATACGTACGTGCTCCACGCCACGCGGTCGGCCGGATGTCCGGGAACATAGGGGACCAGTTCATCGGCCCGGTTGACCACGTATTCCCCCCCCCCCCCGCGGTT
>CAZWGW010000723.1:0-4147 GCA_964633565.1 uncultured Planctomycetaceae bacterium | reverse complement strand
TCTTATATGGGCGCGGACGACCAGGACAACCGGGCCAAATGCACCGCGACGCGACCTACCGAAATTCAGAAAGCGGCGACAAGTCGCCGCACTCCGAAAGTGAGATTACCGCCAGTAGGTCTGCCGCGTCACGGCGAACGCATAGCCGTCCCCGCGCGGGACGATGACGAAGTACGTCCGCCGGATGTCGCGTTCGGCCCGATGGGCGTAGCTGCGCTCCGCCTCGGCCAGGAGGGCCTCGGTCTCCGCAGGATAGAACTGAAGGACGATCCCGCCGGCCGGATCAAGCCCGGCTTTCTGCAACAGCGCCCGGTCGGCCGCCTGGCGCTGGCCGCCGACCCACGTCATGAAGAGCCGCGTCTCGGCCGACGCCGTCGTCACGAGCCGCCTCGATGGGACCGCCTGCGCGAGCTGCGACACGTACGCGATCACGCTCCGCTCCGGGTAAAACACTCCCAGTTCGATGGCGAACCAGTCGAGTTGCCGGGCGTATTCCTGCAGCGACTCGTCGTCGGCGAACTTCACGAACCAGCGGTTCTCGCGCGGCGTGCCGGCGTCCGGTCCCGGTCCCTCACCCAGCGGCCGACCGGTGCCGCGGATGCTTCCCGGCGTGCCGCTGCCGGTCTCTTCCTGCGCGAGCAATTGCTGCGCCTGCTCCGCCGCCCGGTCGGAAAGCTCCACAACGGCCGCGAGCGCCTCGTCGGTGCGGGGCTGGTCGGCCTGGTCGACTGCCGACGCGGCGTGCGGGTTGGGCGCCTCCGGGGACTCGACGCGGAGCGTGTCGTTGAGCGACCCGTCTTCGAAACCGCCGCCGGCAATCGGTTCGAGCGGTACGAGCGTGATCACGTTCGCCGGCCGCAGGGCGTACCACCAGCAGAGGACGCCGATCACCGTCACGATCGACGCCAGCACGGCCGCGAGGAGAAAGGAACTGACGCGGTCGAAAGGGGTGACCCGCATGATGGGGAGGGGCCGGGAGCTGCTGCGCGCATCACGCAGTGGGGAACGTGTGGTGGTGGACATGAGCTTGTCCTCGCGGATTGAGAATGAGTGGCCGCTACATGGCGTCGTAATCTTCACACTTCGTCGCGTTCGGGCGTTCGGGCCGCCAGCAGGCGTGACCCACGTTGAGGCGGCACGAATCGCACAGGATGCGCGGGCCGCGATCCCGCGGTCCGGATCGGAAACGATGACCGTTCATCGAGAGCAGTGTCCCCGCGAGCGCGACGCCGAAGCCGATCCAGCCGACCTTGACGGAGACGACGTCGAACCAGCTTCCGACAATGAGGGCCGAGCCGCCGATCCACAGATACCAGGCGAATTGGCAGACCGAGTTCATGGCGCACTTTCGACAACCCGGATTGTACCGCTCAGTGTGCGGTGAGTGCATCTGATTTCGGAGTGCGGCGACTTGTCGCCGCACTCCGAAAGTGAGATGACCGGCAGCAGGTCTGCCGCATTTCAACGCTTTTTCTGCCTGCCGTTGATGATCGAAATTTAATCTGCGGATCGTGCCCTGCGGCGTGTGGCCCCTATAATCCTGATCGGCAGGCTGTGGTTTGCCTGGAGCGCCGGGTTTGGCCCGAACCGGCGTTCGGCAGCGCAGCCTGCTTTCTTTATTGGACCGTTCCGGGGTGGCGACTCGCGCTCGCCTCTGCTGCGGCGAGCGATCCAGCTCCGACATTCCAGGTTGAATGCAGGATTTTCCGTGTTCCGGAAAAATTCTGCAGGAACAGGCTTGACATTGAAGACAAAATGTCTTTAATGAGACCAGTGTGTGGACGGAGTGGGTCGACCGGTCCTTCCAGCAACCGGCAAATCGGGGACAGACCGTGGCAGGTGCAACACTCGACAGAATCGTCTCGGGACACGCCAGGCACGGATGGACGCGGGCGACCATCGGAGTGGTGCTGTGTCTGTGCGCCGCCGCTCCTGCCCGGGGGCAGGAGCCGGCGAACGACCAGCCGCCGTTTGATCTGACGGCCTGGCTCGACGCGGAATTCGGCCGCCTCTGGGAGGAGGCGGGGATCGACGTGCCGCGATGCGACGACGCGACGTTTCTGCGGCGGATCTACCTCGACCTGCAGGGGCGAATTCCCAGCGTCACCGAAACGCGGGAGTTCCTGCAAACGGGAGCCGAGGGGAAACGGGCCCACGCGGTCGATCAACTGATCATCGACGACGAATCGTCGGCGAAGAATAACGAATTGCACGCGGAGCACCTGGCGCGGATCTGGCGGCGGGTCATGATCCCGGCGGGGACGGCCAACCCGTTCATGGGTCGGCAGTTCGAGCCGTGGCTGGAGCAGCAGGTTCGCGACAACGTGCCCTCCGACGAACTGGCGCGGCGGCTGTTGACGGCGCAAGGCGCCGAGGCGGCTGACGCGGCCACGTACTATGCCGCGATCGGCGGCAAACCCGAAAACTACGCCAGCGAGTTCACACGGGTCTTTCTGGGAGCACGGATCGGCTGCGCGCAGTGCCACGACCACCCGTTCACGGACTGGAAGCAGCAGGATTTCTGGGGGGTGGCCGCGTTCTTTGCCGGGACGGCACTGCCGGAGGACCAGGCGTTCCAGGGGGGCGCGCTGACGGAACAGCACAAGACGACGATCACGTTCGAGGAGACCGAGTACGCGGCGACTTATCTGCGCGGCGATCCGGCAGAGATCCCGAAGACGAAGCTGCCGCGGGAGGTCCTGGCGCGCTGGATGACGTCGTCGGATTCGCGGGACTTCGCAGCGACGGCCGTGAATCGCGTGTGGCAGCATCTGTGCGGCCGCGGGCTGGTGGCCGACGTGGACAATCTGGACCTGGCGACGCCGGAACAGCGCGGGGACATACTGGACCAGCTCGCGCAGAAGTTCGCGGATTCCGGTTACGACCTGCGGTGGCTGATGTCGGGGATCTGCCGCAGCCGGGTCTATCAGGCGCCGACGGTGGGACCCGAGGAGGCGGAGGCGTCGCCGCTGGTCGGGCGACGTCCGCTCAAGACACTGACGCCGGAGCAGATGTTCGATTCGCTGGAACAGGCGCTGATGCTGCCGGTGACCCGTTCCAACATGGAGAGTGCGCGGCATAACGGGACGCGGGACCAGATGGTGGCGCGGCTGGATGAGAGCGTGAGCGGTTCGCCGGAGGAGTACGGAGCGGGGATCCCGCAGGTGCTGATGCTGATGAACGGCCGGCTGACGGCGGACGCCACGAGCCTGGACCGGAGCCGGACGCTCAAGGCGGTGATCGACGCGCCGTTTCTGGACCGGTCGTCGAAAGTCGACACGCTGTACCTGGCGACGTTCACGCGGCTGCCAACCGAGAAGGAGAAGACGTTCATGCTGGACTATGTCGAGCAGCGGCCGACGGCGGCGGAACAGCGGGCGGCATTTTCGGAAATCTTCTGGGCGTTGCTCAACAGTCCGGAATTCGTGTTGTCGCGGTAAGCAGATCGTGGGCAACCTGGCACATTACAAGGCGGGAACGCCTGACACACGCAGGAGTGACACGTCATGTCGGGATTCATGCAGAGTGACTTCAGTCGTCGCGACATCCTGAAATCCGGTCTGGCCGGTGCGCTCGGGGTATCGTTTTCGGGCTGGCTGCCGCGGCTCGCGCGGGCAGCTGCCGGACAGGGAGCGCACCGCTCGTGCATCCTGCTGTGGATGAGCGGCGGCCCGTCGCAGACGGACACGTTCGACCTGAAGCCGGGGCATGCGAACGGCGGCCCGTCGAAGGAGATCGAGACGGCCGTCCCGGGCATCCGGATCAGCGAGAACCTGCCGGGGCTGGCGAAGCAGATGCAGGACGTGGCCATCATCCGCAGCCTGACGACGAAGGAAGGGGACCATCAGCGTGGGACGCAGCTCATGATGACGGGCTACCGGCCCGGCGGCGCAAACGTCAACTACCCGGTGCTGGGTTCGAGCATCGCGAAAATGCTGGGGGAACCGGACAGCGAGATCCCGAACTTCATCAGCGTGTCGCCGTTCCGTTTTGCGCAGCTTGGACCGGGGTTCCTTGGTCCCGACTATGCGCCGCTGACCGTTTCCGGGCAGAGCGACGACCCGACCGCGCGGGCGGACCTGTCGATCGAAAACCTGGCGCCAGTCGGGGGCCTCGACCAGAAAGCCATGGAGCACCGGTTCGGCCT
>CAZWGW010000722.1:0-4152 GCA_964633565.1 uncultured Planctomycetaceae bacterium | reverse complement strand
GATGGTTTTCTGTGCCCAGGCATCCCAGTTGTGGATATGCAGATCGGTCCCGCAGATGCCGGTTTTTTTGACCCGGATCAGGACGTCGTTGATGCCGATCTTCGGTTCGGGGACGTCCTCCAGCCACAGTCCGGGCTGGCGGTGCTTTTTGACGAGGGCTTTCATGGGTCGCCGCAGGTGTCCTGTTTCTGATCGTAACCCGAAGCGTCAGCGAGGGGCCAGGTGTGACTGTCGCCTCCGCCCCTCGCTGACGCTTCGGGTTACGATCGTTTCCTTTTTATTGGACGCAATGTGCGGCATAATAGAGGCACGCCATCCAGTATGCAAGACAATTGATCCAGAATATTGGAAGTCACTCCGTGCCTCGCACCCGTCCCGCTGTCGCCGAACAACCCGGCCCCGATGCCGTGACGACCGACCTGTGCCGCCGCGTGAAGGAGTTGCGCACGCAGCGCGGCTGGTCGCTGGAGCGGCTGTCGGCGGCGTGTGGCGTGAGCCGCTCGATGCTCAGCCAGATTGAGCGCAACCAGGCCAACCCGACCCTCGCCGTGACGCTGAAGATTGCGGAGGCGTTCGGCCTGTCGCTGGGGGAACTGGTGGGGGAGGCGGGGGCCCGGAAGGCGGGGATTGAAGTGATCCGCGCGGACAACCCGACGCACCACTACCGGTCAGACAAAGACTGCCGCATCCGCACGCTCTCTCCGCTGCACCTCGAAAAGGACGTCGAGTTCTACGAGGTGGAACTGGCGGCCGGCGGCGCGTTGCGGAGTGCGCCGCATTTCGAGGGGACGCGCGAGTTCCTGACGGTGGAACGGGGCAAGGTGCGCGTTCGCTCGGGAGATGACGCGGCCGAACTGGGACGGGGGGACTCGGCCAACTACCGCGCCGACGTGCCGCACACGATTGAGAACGCCGGCCGCGGCGAGGCGCTCGTGTTCCTGGTCGTGATCTATCGGCCGGGGCACTGACGCCTCGCTGAGCCTCCCTTTTCCTCCCTGGCTGCGGCCCTCACTCGGCGACCTCCCATTCCAGGTACAACTCCGCCGTTCCGTGCCCCTCGCGGAGCGAGTCAGCGATCTCGTCATTGTTCACGACGGCCGATTGCCGGTCGCCGGACACGGTGAAACCGCACTCGCCGGTGATCACGCCGCCTTCCACTGCGAACCGGGTGACCGAGACGCCGTTCGCCAGCATCTGTTGAACGGGCAGCACGGGCGCCGCCGCGGCAGGCTGGTTCTCCTCCGGCGGCACGAGCACGCGGACCGTCAGCCGGCGCTTCAGGCCGTCGCTGGCGAACCGGGTCGCGATCTGCGAGCGGCCGTCGTCACTCTGGACGGTCCAGAACTTCTCCAGCGCGGAGGCATCAGGAAAGCGGGCGTGGACGACGTTCGAGAACGGCGCTTCATTGCGCAGCCAGTTGGTCGCGACGATGCTGCCGCCGGCTGCCTCAATCCGCGCGAACTCGTCGTTCCCGCGCGCGTCGAAGTTGGCTTTGTAGTCGGCGACTTCCTTGTCCGCTTTCGCCCCGACTTCCGTGGAGTGCAGGTTGGAGCGAAAGATGACGTACTCCGCCGAACCGTCCGGGTTGACCGTCAGCGTGGTGAGTTCATCACCGACAATGCAGCCTGCCAGGACGACCAGCAATGTGACAAGCGCCGCCAGAAGATAGGTCTTTGCGTTCATGGCCGCCTCCTGTTCAGATGGGGCCCGATACGGTCACCGGCCGATCGACACGGTGTCTCGGCCAGCGCTCGAAACAGCGCAACTTTTCACGAGAGGAATTGCCGCAATCCGTGTGCCGAATCCGGGTTAGATGCGACACCAGCCGGAATACACCAGCGATGAGCCGGATTGTGCGGCCAGGCCGGCCAACCGACACCAGAACACGCCCCGGGCCGCGCTGTCCGGGAGCACACATTGTGCCACGCCTGCACAGCGTCGCGCGCAGCGATGCGCCTCCCGCACGGATTGGACAAACCGTCCGCCGCCGCGCATGATGGTCGCAGTCCACTCGGTCCCACCTCTCACTTCCCGGGGACATCCGCCATGCGCACCGTGCTCTTCCCACTGCTTCTGGTCCTCAACCTCCCCGTCAATACAGTCGGCGCCGACCGGCCTAACGTGATCGTCTTTCTCAGCGACGACGTCGGCTGGGGCGAGTATGGCTTCCAGGGGGCGACCGACATCCCGACTCCCAACATCGATTCGATTGCGAAGAACGGCGTCCGGTTTACCCAGGGCTATGTCTCGGGACCGTACTGCAGCCCGACGCGCGCGGGGCTGATGACGGGGCGTTACCAGACCCGCTTCGGCCACGAGTTTAACAGCACGGCCCGTCGCAGCGGTTTGCCGCTCGCCGAAACGACGATCGCGAATCGCCTCAAGGCGCTTGGATATGAGACGTGCGCCGTCGGCAAGTGGCACCTCGGCGGCGGACCGGAGTTCCGGCCGATGGAGCGCGGGTTCGACGAGTTCTACGGCACGCTGGCCAACACGCCGTTCTTCCACCCCAACCAGTTCGTCGATTCGCGCGTGTCGCCCGACGTGCAGCCGGTGACGGACGACAAGTTTTACACGACCGACGCGTACGCCGAGCGCGTCGTCGACTGGCTGGAGCAGCACAAGGCGGGGCCGTGGTTCGTCTATGTGCCGTTCAACGCGCAGCACGCGCCGCTGCAGGCGCCGCAGAAGTACCTGGACCGGTTCCCCGACGTAGCGGACGAGAAGCGGCAACTGTTCTCCGCGATGATGTCGGCGATGGACGACGCGGTCGGCCGGGTGCTCGGCAAGGTCCGCGACCTGGGGCAGGAAGAGAATACGCTGGTCTGGTTCCTCTCCGACAACGGCGGACCGACCGCATCGACCACCTCGCGCAATGGACCATTGCGGGGTTTCAAGGCGACGACGTGGGAAGGGGGCGTGCGGGTGCCGTTCTGCGCGCAGTGGAAGGGGACGCTGCCGGCCGGCAAAACGTATGAGCACCCGATCATCCAGCTCGACATTCTGCCGACGTGCCTCGCGGCGGCCGGCGGCGAGATCGACCCGGCGTGGAAGCTGGACGGCGTCAACCTGCTGCCGTACCTGTCAGGCGAGAACAAGTCGCGCCCCCACGAGACGCTGTACTGGCGGTTCGGCGAACAGTGGGCGATCCGGCACGGCGACCTGAAGCTCCTCGAAGGGCGCGGCGGCAGCGGCAAGCCGGAGCTGTACGACCTGGCGAAGGACATCGGCGAGTCGAAGGACCTTGCCGCATCGCACGCGGCGCAGGCGGCCGAACTGCAGGGGCTGTGGGACGCATGGAACGCCGAGCAGGCCGACCCGATCGCGCCGAACGAGCCGGCCCGCCGGCGCAACAGGCCGAACCGGCAACCGCAGCGACCGAACGCGACGCCACAGAACAGTCGCTGATTGCATTGCCGGGCGGCACAGAATTGACGCAAAGTCATCATGTGAAGTGACGTCAACGTCCAAAAGAATGGCCAGTACACTCGCTGGTTCAAAGGGTGTATCTCACGAACTCAACGAGGACTGGCCATGTGCAAGACTATCATGATCGGCTGCGATTTGCATGACGTGATGACGGTGCTGAAGGTCGCCGAAGGACCGGGAACGTCGGTGCGCAAACGGCAGACCAGGAAGTTCGCTACTTTGCGCTTCCTTTGCGGCTTTGCGACTCTGCGTCGAGGCTTAGAACAACCCGATGATCGGTGTGCCGCTCTGCACCAGTCGTCGCGGGCGGTGCAGGGTGTCGAAGTACTCCGTCGCCTGATCGATGCCGACGGCGTGATAGATCGTGGCGACCAGGTCGTAGGGGTGGACGCGGTCGTTTTTGGGCCAGGCGCCGTGGCGGTCGGATTCGCCGTACGTGCGGCCGGGTCGCACGCCGCCGCCCGCGATGAGGAAGCTGTAGCATTCGGGCCAGTGGTCGCGTCCGCCGGGTCCGACGTTGTCGGTCGTCGGCGCGCCGATCTTCGGCGAACGGCCGAATTCGCCCACCGCAACCACCAGCGTCGACTCCAGCAGGCCGCGCTGCGCAAGATCGCCGATCAGGGCCGAGAGCGACTTGTCGAAGACCGGGCAGCGATGGTCGCGGAGCATGGGAAAGTTGTTGCGGTGTGTGTCCCACGAGCCGTCCGGACCCGGGGCCGGCTC
>CAZWGW010000721.1:3676-4158 GCA_964633565.1 uncultured Planctomycetaceae bacterium | reverse complement strand
CAAGACCTGCCAGATCCCGGTCCGCACCTGCAGGACGGTGTGCGAGACGCGGACCTGCAAAGTGCCGCACTGCGTGACTCGCCAGGTCCCATATACGGTGACGCACAAGGTGCAGCGCCTGGTGGCCCGGCAGGAGCCGGTCTGCTACACGCGGATGGTGGCTCGCTGTGTGCCGCGGCAGATCGAGTACGAAGTCTGCCGGATGGTCCCCGTGCAGGTGTGCTGCGACAGCGGCTGCGGCACGGGCGGCTGCGCGACGGGCGCCTGCGGCCTGAGCACGCCGAGTGAATCGACCGAGCACGGTACGGCGAAGCCCGCCGAGCCGGAGCCGGAAACGACGATCGAGCAGCGGGAGAAGCCGCCGGTCCCGGCAGACGTCGAGCAGCAGAACAGCGCCCCGACGATCCTGCCGGCCCCGGGAAATACGTCGGCCTGAACTGCAGGAACCGTCGAGACAAAGAAACGGCCGGCGTGAAGAGCGC
>CAZWGW010000721.1:0-3666 GCA_964633565.1 uncultured Planctomycetaceae bacterium | reverse complement strand
CATGAAGCGACCCGGACGCTTCAAGCGTCCGGGTCGCTGAGCGAGACCTATGGGTGGGTTTCCCCGGCGTGGTCGTGCGCCGCGTGATCGTGCCCCGCGTGGTCGTGGGAGATTTCCCCGCGGAACTGCTGGCCTTCAATCGTCACGACGAGGTCCCCCTGCAGGTCCTCCTCGTCCTTGATCGCTTCGGGGAGCGACTCGCCGGCGATCTCGAAGCGGGACGATTTGCCGTCGGCTTCCCCCTCCTGCGGCGCGGCCGTCAGCGTGAGCGACGTGGGAGTTTCGCCGACCTTGAGGTTCAGTGTGACGGACGGTTCACTGACGGGCACTGCCGTCTTTGCGTCCGACCCCAGGAGATACACCGTCACCTTGCGGGTCGCGGCATCCATCACGATTTCGCCGTGGTATTCCTCAGCACCAAGTTCAATCAGATGTCCGTCGTGCGGACCGTGCTCGGCATGTTCGGGTTCGGGTGTGGTATTGGTGACGTCGTCCGCAGCGCCGAACTCACGGAAGTCGTCGTCGGGCTTGTTGCAGCCGGCGGCAAACAGCAGGATGGCGACAACGGGAACGGCACTCAGCTTCCAGCGTGGCATCGAAATGCTCCTTCAAAGGCGGCTGCGGCACAGGCAGCCAGGGTGATTCAGGGTCATCACCGGATTGTAGAGCGGCCCGCCGCCGTCGGCTACCGGCCATTGCCGCTCCGCAAACGGCTGAAACGGGTCATTTCTGCGGCGCCCGATCGGACGGCAGCCACCACTCCAGCCGCTCGATGCGGGCGATCTCGCCGTCGACGTCCTCCCCGTCATAAAATGACAGCCACCCCCGGACAGTCTGCGTTTCGTCGGGCGCGCAGTCCGGGAATCGCGGGTCCGAGTGCAGGCACGGGCAGGGCGGATTGGCCCACGCGCGGTGGTTCGGCTTCCAGCCGGTGATGATCCACCGGCGGCCGGACTCGTCATGGCAGGCGATATAAGGCGCGACGGTCCGCTTGTTGTCGTTCGTCTGCTGATGGAAGCCGGCGGCCTCCTTGAGCATCACGCAGTTCTGCACGCGGAGATCCGACAACGGTTCGTCCGTTCCGTTCGTGAGCGTCATCTCGAATTCCACGTGATCGGCCCGGGGGACGACGTGCGACGTAAACCGGATCCTGTTGGGCAACTCCCGCGCGAGCCAGTACGAGCCGTCGTCGCGCCGTTCCCACTCCAGCGGCGGCAATTCGATCCCCTGCTTCGTCCAGAGCGTCGGCACGTGCGTATGCGCGAGGTACGTCAACCCGAGGTTCGACCAGATCGCCTCCGGTACGTCGACGACGACATAGTCCGCCCGCGCCCGATCCTCCGGCTGCCACGGAGTAAAGACGCTGACTTTCGTCTCCCGCTGAGGCCGGACGGCGCCGTCCAGAAACCCGATGCGCGGATGCCGGCCGCCAGGATAGGGCAGGACCAGCAGTCGACCGCCGTTGTCGAGTGGCGCGGGTTCGGCGGGGTCGATCCCGAACCGGCGGGAGGCGGCGGCCGATTCTTCTGTCGTCATCGAGTTCGCGTGGGCCGCTTCGTCGAGCGAGAACCGGTGAAACGAGATCATGTTCCGCAGCCAGTACTGCAGTTCGTCGTCGTTCGCCGGTTTTCGCCCGACCGTCTCGCCCTGTTCTTCGGCGCACAACCCCGCACCGATCAGCAGCAGCGCCGACAGCATGCCGAACGAACACCCGACCCGAAACCTGTTTAGTCGCATCGCCCCCCCTCTCTCAAGCGCGCTTCACAATCCGCCGATCACATCGGCGGGTCCCAAACAAAAAAGGCCCAGCCTCCGTCAGGGAAGCGGGCCTCCAGTCTACCAGCGTGCAATCGGCAATGCGCCTACGCCACTTTCTGCACCGCGCCGTGCTCGGATGGACACAACCGATCCCGGAACCCATTCAACTGCTGCACCCGCAACCGGCCCAGCCCTTCGCTCAGCATGGGCATCGCGACGCAGAGCGCCTTGCGGATCTTCTTGGTCTGCAGCGACGTCTCGCCCGCTCCGAAGCCGTCGGGGCGTTCCAGCAGCGACTGCTCGCGGCGGACGCTGAGCCAGGGGAGGTCGAACTGGTCCGCCAGGCGCTGGGCGAACTGTGTCGGGCTGACGCGCTCCGCGCCGGCCACGTGGTAAGTGCCGGACAGCTGCTCCAGCCGCGCCCGCTCCAGAATGTCGGCGAGGTCTGTGGCCAGGAGCGGCGTGGCGTGACGGATGCAATCGGTCTCCAGCCCGCGGTGCGACTCAATTGCCGCCAGTTGAGATTCAATCCAGCCGTCGATGCTGTCCACCGACCAGCCGAACGCATTGGTCCGTACGATGAGCGCCGCCGGGCACTGCTCCCGGACCGACTTTTCGGCCTCGCGGATGCGGACCGCTTCCGGCGTACGGCATACGGCCAGGCTTTCTTCGTCGTGGAACATCCACGGTCCGGTGAACACTGCATCCGAGGAGACCATTGTGAACGGGCACTGTGCCGCGTGCGCGGCGGCCGCCCAGGCGCCGGCAGCCGCCGGAGCGCCGTCCGTCAGTTGTGGCGCCGTTCCACCGTCCCAGGCGGACGACGATTCCGGTCCGCAGTAGACGAGCCAGTCGGGGCGGGCGCTGCGGAGCCAGCGCGCGGCGTCGCGGGCTTCGTCGTCCACAAGGTGCTCGATGTCGCAGCCGTCGATGTGTACGCCGGCCGATGCGGACAAGCCGATGATCGAGTACCGGTCGGCGAGATGCGCGGCCAGATTGGCTCCGACAAGGCTCTCGACGCCGACGACGAGGATCGTGTTCACGCGTGGCCTCCGTGCTCTGGCGTGTTCGGAATCGGCCGCTACTGACGGCCGCTGTCTTCCCGCAATTGCTGTCCGGGACGGATCGCAGTGTCCCGGTTTCACAGCCCTCTGGCGCTGCCCGCAGGCACCGCGCTGGCCATCCGGTGGCTCAAGGGGGGGCGGAGTATAAGCCCACCCTGCGAAACCCGCCAAGTCCAATCTGCGACAATTCGGCCAAGCCATTCCATCTTTGCGCCACCCCCGATATCTGCTATCCCACGGACGTTGGGACCGCGGCGGAACGGCACAGTTCCCGACGCTCCGTCCGCTGCCACGTCTCCCTGCAAGGATCGCTCCCGTGTCGACCCGTCCCCCTGCTCCCGGCGCACGGCACGCCTTCCCCCGTACGACCGCTGCCGCGCTGTTGCTTCTGCGCGGCGGCCTGCACACGACGCGCTGGGCGCGGCGCACATTCGATTTCTCGTCGGCGTGGACGACGGCGGTGGTGGCCGGTGTGCTGGGACTGGGACTGACATTCCTGCTGTTCACGCTCGCGCCTCCGCCCGAAGCGGCGGTCAGTGCAGGCGGCGCCGCGCCGCGGCCGGAGGGCCCTGCGTCGGTTGCGCCTCCGTCCGATCTCAATCTGTTGCTGCAGCGCACGCACCTGCCGTTCGGGTGGGACCAGAACGACGTGGCGACAGGGGAATCGATGACGCCCCCTCTGCCGCCCCAGTCGCATGCGTTTGTGCTGTTGCCGCGCGACGACTGGCAGGCTGCGGCAGTCCTTCCGGCGCTGGCCGCATCGTCGCACGCCGGGCCATACTACCTCCGCGCCCCGCGGGTGGATGCCGTGCCGGCCGCGACAGCCCTGGAAGCGGCCGACGTG
>CAZWGW010000720.1:536-4160 GCA_964633565.1 uncultured Planctomycetaceae bacterium | reverse complement strand
CGGGTACGGCTCGCACCACACCGACGCCATCGTCACCGGCGACGAAGCGGCTGCCGCGAAGTTCACTGCGGAGGTCGATTCGGCGGCCGTCATGGTCAACGCCAGCACGCGGTTCAACGACGGAGGCGAACTGGGCCTGGGTGCGGAGATCGGCATCAGCACCGACAAGTTCCACGCCCGCGGGCCGTGCGGGCTGCGCGAATTGACGAGCTACAAATACGTCGTGCAGGGCTCGGGTCAGGTGCGTTGACGCCGAACATTCCGTGAAATCGTGGCCGCGGCACTGCTGCTTGCCCGGCGTTCCGGACGCCGTTACACTCTTACTCTTGTACGATATCGGTCCCGGCGGAGGCCGCCGCCGCGCCGCCACGTGAATTCGGCCCGATGCGCCGTCGACGATCGTCTGCGATATTCCTCATGACGCCTCACCGATTGTTTGGGTCACTCTGCTGTGTGCTGCTGTTGTTCCCGGGTTGCGGGCGACCGAACCCGGGCGCCCCTGCCCCCGGCGGCGCGACAGCGCCCTCCGGTACGGACGTGAATCCCGCCACCGGAGCGGGCGGCAATCGTTCCGGAACAAGCCCGAATTACAACCGTTTCGTCGCCATTGCCGGCGACGCCACGCGCCACGCCCGGGACATCGAGGGGGCGTACGTGACGATGCGGCAGGTGCAGGATTACGAGCAGGTCCGCGGACGCTTCAATGCCGCGCGGATCGCGCTCGACAAACTCATGGACGACCTTGACGCGCTCCCCTTTCCGTCGCCGGAAGAGCGCAAGTCGCTCGCGGACAACAAGGTCGTGGAACCGCTGGCCGAAGCAATCTACAAGGCGCAACAGGCCGAACGGCGGACGTTGCGGGACTTCATCACGTTCGGCATCTGGCACGACCCGCTGGCGTCCGCCGAGCACATCGCCCACCGGCTGGGATACAACCGCTCATTCGGCCCCGCCGGCGTCGAGACACCCCCCAATCCGAGCGATCCGCCGGCGGTGAATACCCGGTTCGCCGACTTGTCGGTCTTCGGGCCGGGGGGCGGTCTGCTGCCGAAACTCGATCCGGAGTCGCCGGCCGCCATCCCCTGGCGCGTCACGGTCGACCCGCCGGCGGTCCCGTACGCGTTCGCTCCCGACCTGAAACTGGGGATCGACATCCCCGGGTTTCCCCAGCGCGCCGACCAGTTTGCCGCCGCGTGGGAGTCGCGGCACACGCGGCTCGTCTATCCAGTGACCGCCAGCACTGTCGTCGCTGCCGGGCTGAACGAGAAAACGAACGAAGCCCGCGAAGTCTGGAACCTCAGTCCCCGGAAGCGGATCGGCCGCATCCGCGCCCTGCAGCTCGGCGAGTCGCGGATCATGGCGCTCAGCCCCGACGGACTCTTCTTCGCGGCGCAGCCGCAGGGGAACGACCTCATCGGGCTGTATGACGTCGTCAAGGACAAACCGATCGGCACCGTCGCGCTACAGGAGAAGCAGCAGGTCAGGTTTCTGGCGTTCGGCGCGGGGAACCGGCTGATCGCCGGTCTGGGGGACGTGGTCCATGTCTGGTCCGTGCCGTCGCTCGAACTGGAACGTGAGATCCCGCTCAAGAGCGCGCTGGACAAATCGCCGTTCGTGAGCGGTTATCCGTGGTCGCTCAGCCCCGGCGGTCGATACCTTGTCGCTCCCCACTCGCGCAGGTTGGCGGGAGATCTGTACTTTTACGATGTGACGACCGGCGCCATGGCGGGAGGCATGGAGGTCGTCGACCACGGCGATTTTCTCGCGTCGGCATTCAGCGACGACGGAACAAGGTTGGCTGTCATCGCGTCCACTCCCTGGAAGGCGCGCCTCCAGACCTGGGACGTCGCCGCTGGAACGGTTGTCGACGAGTGGGTTTTCGACGAGCGTCTCGATCGAACTCTCGAACCGCAGCGGGAATACCAGGGACCGGCGATTGACTGGTTCCCGGACGGGAAGCGCCTGTTCCTGCACGGCCGCGGGATCTTCGACACCGAACAGGGGGACATGGCACGCACGCTCCCCGAGACGACGTACTACCGCATCAAGCCGCTGGCGGGCGAGTCGCTGGCCGTGATCATGAAGAAGCAGCTCGTCGCCTACGACACGACCGCCGCGCCCGAGAGCACGGTTTCAGCCACCACGGAGGGGGGCGGTTTCGGCGCGGCGAACAAGGTCGGACCGTCTCAGAAGCGCCAGCAGAAAACGGCCCGCAGCGCCCCGCAGGACAGCCCCGGCCTGCCGCCGGGCATCCGGGAGAAAATCGATGAAGCGGCGGCGCGGTCCGGGTTCAAGCCGCCGAGCTTCCCGGGTAACTCGACCCCCAGCCAGGGGGGCTTCGGCGCCGCGCGATCGACCGGCGGCAATGACTCCCGGACGGCCGCATCCCGTCCCGAACTCCCCGAGTTGACCCCGGTGAACCGGACTGGTGTCGAGTTGCGCGAACTGCTGTCGCCGGAGAAGTGGAGCGTTGTCGCACGGCCGTCGGGTCGCGCCGCCAGTCTCACGCGACCGGTGGAATTGTCGCGCGACGAACTGTTTGCCGCAGCCATCTCACAGGACGCCTCCCGGGCTGTGGTGATGTACTCGTCTGAGACGCCGTCAACCTTTGAGCACACACTGGCCAACATCCGCATCCATTTCGATCCGATCGACCTGTCGACGGGGACGAAGCATCCTCCGATTGAATTGCCGCTCGCATCAGGTCTGCTCGACGTCGCCCCGGACGGTTCGCGGATGGTGACCCGCAGCCTGAGCCAGCCGGACCGCATCGACATCTGGGAACTGCCCGAGGGGAAGCCGGTGGCCAGCCTGCGCCCGTATCCGCAGGGGACGTATCGCGGCGGCCAGGCGGTCGCGTGGGCGGCGTTTCTCGACGGCGACCACCTGTTAACGATGGGGGGCGCGCGGATTTCGTTGTGGAAACTCCCCGAGGCTCGCGCGATCTACGAACTCGCGGCCAACGAAACGACAGTCCCCGTGCTGGACGCGTCGCGGCAACTGCTGGCCCGCATTGCCGCCGACGGCGGCGGGGTGCTGTTTGTCAACGCCCGCGACGGCTCGGCGGCCGGGTTTGTGCCGCGCGACGCCGCGGCCGGGCAGATCACGTCGCTCGCATTCGACGCGGCGGGCGCCAATGCCGTGCTGGCGACGCAATCCAGTTACAGCGGCGAACTGGCCATCATCGACCTGGCCGGCGGACAGATCACGCGGACGTTTCCGGTCCCCGCCCGGCCGGAGCACGTGCAGTGGTGCGGCAACGGCCGGTTCCTGCTCAACGGCGCCTATCTGATCGACGTCGCGACCGGCGCGCTCGTGTGGGTCTATGACACCGGCACGCTGGGCCGGCATCTCGTCGACAGTCCGGACGGCCGGCACTGGTATCTGACCCCCAAGGCCCCCACGGACCACGAGACGTTCGTCCTCACGGCGGCCGAGCTCCCCGAGCCGGCCGCGCTCGGTCCTCTCGCCGCAGCGAAACCGCCGACGCTCGTCCTGCAGTCGGGTGGCAGGATTGCCCTCGACCTGCAGATGCCGGCGCCCCCCGCGCGCGGCAACTTCACCGAGGAGGTGCGGGCCGCGCTGACACAGAAATTCCAGGAGTCCGGCGTCGCGGTCGACGTC
>CAZWGW010000720.1:292-526 GCA_964633565.1 uncultured Planctomycetaceae bacterium | reverse complement strand
GCGGTCCGCGGACAGTCGGAAAAGACCGGCGAAGTGCTCACGACCAGCCTGTTCTCGTTCGGTCCGCGGCGGCCCGGCGATCTCGAAATCGACGAGCAGCGGGTCACGTGGACCGTGTCGATTTCGCTCAACGGGCAGACGCTGTGGCAGACCGAGTTGTCGAACACGAACGCCGTTTCGGTCACGATCGATTCCGACCAGAACGCGGCGGCGCAGCAGGCGTCGGTCGAGCAG
>CAZWGW010000720.1:0-282 GCA_964633565.1 uncultured Planctomycetaceae bacterium | reverse complement strand
GTCGATCCAGAAAATGTGGGAAAACGCCGGGAACCGGCTGGTCAACTTCGACCCGCCGCGGCGGCTGTTCGCGCCGGAGTCCGTCACGGGGCTGGGCCGGTCGTCGCTTTCCGCACAGGGTGTCGCCGCCGCAAGGACGCAGTAGCTGCATCAGCCCTGTTCGTTTCGGAGTGCGGCGACTTGTCGCCGCTTTGGGAATTTCAGCACTGTCACCCACGTAGCCGAACTCGCGTTTCAGTCCCGCGCTGTCCCAATCCCCTCACCCAGTCCCGCATTCCAGCC
>CAZWGW010000719.1:0-4161 GCA_964633565.1 uncultured Planctomycetaceae bacterium | reverse complement strand
GTCGTTGTTCGGGCTGGGGGGCGGCATAGTCAAAGCCGATGTTTCGGAGTAACCTCGGGACCCAGATGCCGGCAATGGCTTCTTGATGATTCGATGCTTCGCAACGCGCAATCAAGGCCCCGGTCGTCGGGGCGTAAAACTCGCGCGCCAGCAGGGCGCAGCCGCGCGGCACATCGATCCACAATGTGTCGAGCCCCGGTCTTTCAAGGACGTGGCACCAGCGGCCGTCGATCAACTCCAGCGAGGGACGGACTCGATTGAACTCGTCACTCAGGGCGACATCGCGCAAGACAAGTGGGCCTTCATCGTCAGGTCGCTTTGGCGCAGGCCGTTCCGTCAGCGGGTAGAGTCCGGTTGCGTAGAAGAAAAACTCCGCAGGCAGACTGCCCGACAGCGGCGCGTCGCGCTTCCATTCCATGCTGACGTAGGCGCGGTTCACATCGTACACGTTCCATAACTTCTCGCCGGAGAGGATCGCCCGCTGCATCTCGGGATCGTCGCGCCAATCAATCTGGATTCGTCGATATCCGTGTGAACTGACATGTAGAAACGAATTCGGGGCCTTGGCGGCTACGATGCGATACGCGTAGGCGCCCGCTGCCCTGGAGGCGTCATCGTCGTAAGCGTCGCTGGTATACTCGACATAGATGCTTTCGATGAGACGTTGCGCCTCGGCGATCCGGAGGCGGAGTTCATCTGGCGACAATTGAGCCCGCGGCGGTTCAGCGGTGTCAAGTTCGGAGCCGCGCACGCCGCAGGCCATGGCGAGTAACACAAAGATTATGGCATCACGACCCACGCGTCGTCTCCTTCACGGCGATGAATGTCTGGCACCCCGCTTCCGTAAGCAATACCAGACTCCTGCGGCGGCCAGCACGACGAGATTGACGCCAACCACGGCCGCGTGACGCCACTCGGTTGCCATTGGAGGTTCGAAAGGCTTCCCATCGACCGCCGCTTGAATTACCCCCTCCAGATGTTTCGGATCGGCGGGCACCTGGTAGGCGACAAAGCCGCTCTTGTTCCGGTCTGCGCCGGGCAGGCGTGCGTCCGCAACCATCAGCCCTGGCTCCTGCATGCCGTACGTGAAGACTTCGCCTGACACCGCGGTGAGCGACAGGTCCTTGACCACCAACTCTTCATAGACCAGTGGTTCCTCGCTTCGTTTGCTGCCCATTGACGGCCAAGTATGCCACACTGTATCCGATCGCCGCGGCAGCCAGCTTTCCGGTTCCTGGAATGCGACGAAGTCGGCGTTGACCGTCCGCCGGAGCCGCTTGCCCTTGGCGTTCATTTCCTCGTACATCCGCAGCGCGTAGCCCCGCGCCGGATCGAGAAAGAAACGAAACGTGCGCTTCTGCCCTACGAGTTCAATCAGGAAGTCAGAGTCGCCATCCCTGCTGACAATCTCCGCTTTCGTTACTGGGAGACCTCGCCCCAAATGAACCAGCACGAGCGACTGATCAGGGGCGGGCGTCTCAAAGTGATAGAAGCCGCAGCGATCGATGTATTCCATCTCGCACGACACGATTCCACCTTGCTTTTCCAGTGGTCTCACTGCGACGGTGGGAAACCCGCCAGGGTCCTCATTTATCGCGTAATAGTCATGTCCGTCAAATTTATAGTAGTACATCATCTGCTTGCGGCGGCCAGCGTTTTTGCGCCAGACCAACCGCTGAGAACTAAACTTCGCCCCATCGCGATAAAGGTCGACATGAGTCGGCTCGAAAAAGTCCCACCCTTCCGGAAACGCACCTCTCTCGACGGCCTCCTGTTTGGGGAGGTCGGTCCGGTACTGCAGTTTCCATGTGACGGACAACGTCCGGATCGCGTCGGCATTCTTCTGCAGTGCGGTGGAGACTTCGCCGGGGATCTCCGGATGCGTGGCAGCAGTCGACTGGCCTCCATCGGTCTGCGCGCACACCGGCAGCGCAGTGACATTGATCACCATTGACGCACCAAGCAGAGCCACGATCCGCATCGATGGCCTGTAAAGGGATGTCGACGCCGCGCAACCCTGCAGACGAGTCATCGTGTTTCTCCTGATGTGGGTCCATGGCAGCAAGGCCGATCCGCACGAACACGTGCGGCAATGCGCCACCACACTACCACCATTCCACCGAGCAATCCAGCCGAAACACCTGCTAGGCACCAGGAGACGAGAGATCTCGTGCCGTCCGGGCGACGCATCAGAATATGCCCGCTCCACGATCGACGGAATTCATCGGTGGGGATCATGCGGAGTAACGCAATACCGCCGGCCAATACTTGCATGTCGCTATCAGCCTCCGCGCTTGCGTCCATATACAGCACGACAACAAAACCACCATCGCCAAGTGTACCATCTTCAGTGAAGGCGATGACGGGTTCGTGCAACGAGCCCAGGAACTCCGGAGTGGCTTCATAGACGCCACTGGCGAGCCCAAGCTGATTGGCCGCAACGGAGAGTGTGTGCAGGCTGACCCGTTGATCGCGGCCAATCGCCTGAACAACGTCAGCATAAGACGCTCCGATTCCGTGAAAACGCAACAGAAAGTACAGGCAGTTTGCGGCGTCGCGCTCTGGTATCCGCCACTTGTCGCCGGCTGTTGGCGTGTGCATTGTGTCGATAACGACGGATTGATGTGCGTCAGCAATACTGGGCCCGGGTTGAATCGCATCCAGCCCGATCGGAACTGAGAGTAGCAGCGCGCCGATAAGTTGCATTGCTCACGCCCCTGTCCCTCTGGATCGAACGAGCCTGCACTTGCGTTGTACGAAGAGAATGATGACCGCCCACGCGGCACAGTGTGCCGCGGTCGCCCAGATTGATGTCCGAAGCGAGGGTCTCTCCTTGGGCATCGCGAGTACATATCCGGACCACCAATCGTCGGCAAATTGTTCTTTTGACACGCTGATCCGATCGCCGATACTGCCATCCAGCAATGTGACGCGACCATCCGGGGCGGGATCGATGTCGAGAACCAGCGAGTAGTGCCCGCGCGGGTCGCGAGGCCGAAGTGACGGGGGCGTTTGCCACAAAAGTGCGATCGCCGGGAGCTGACACGAGGCGCCGAGTTCGTCGACGGTGCACCGGTAAACAGTTGTCCTGATGCCAAGCTTCCGTGCGGTCTGCTGAAGTTCGAGCAAGCTGGTACCCGAGGGGCCGATCGGCGTGTTATTGCGGAGCCATGTTGGCGAGGCGGAGACGTTCCAAGCCTGCAAGAACATGAACAGGCAGTTGACTCCGCAGGACATTGTTGCGGATGTCTCGGGGGGCGAGGGAGGCACAGCCGGCATTTCCGCAACAGTAGTCCGTGGCGCGTGCCGCGACACGCGCTCCAAGACCGTTGTGTCGCGCACCATCGGACTCGCGGGCACGAGGAGGAATTGGACGAGCGCCACGGCGAACCGGTGTGCCAATCCGTTCGACGAAAAAAGGTGTCGAGACATCACATGCATAGATTACGCCGACGCGCACCCGCTGTCTTGAGGGGGCAGGCGCGCGTCGGCAGTGACTGCGGTGAAATGAAGCAACATTTTATCGGAGTGGAGCGCGGAGCGATATTTCACGTTGCACAATAAGTGATCTTCAGATAAGCCTTTTGGGTCGTACATCCAGTTCTCGGCTTCTTGATGCATCCGCACGTCACCAGGTCAACCCCGCTTCGATTCGGATACTCGCCATCCGTAAACTGTTTGAACAACACTTGAAACGGGCACTTTGTATTTGGGGGGGGGTTGCAGGCGACCGTGCCGTACTTGGCACATGCTCCGCCGACAAGTTCCTCGGCAATCGCGTTTTTGACTTCCTGCAGGCCCAGTCCGGCGGAAAGGTCGAGTGATGCGAAGAATCCGAGCAGCGCGACGCAGCCTAGTGCTCCGAGAATTCCGAATTGCCGTTTCATCGTTTCTCCTCCAGTTTCGAATTGAACAGGGTCGAGTTAACACAGCTGGCTGGCCCCCCGACGCGACGAGCTGCGTGCACCCCGTGTGGCGCAGCCAGCGATTCAAGGGACCCACGAACGAATCGTGTTAGCAATCTGCTTGTGGTCGCGGTTTCCTCCTTTCCGATCATGGAATTGATCCCCCCGGCGTGCGGAACTGCGGCAGTCCGGCACGATCCGTATTGTGATCGAGGGTTTCCGGAGGGATTTCCGACAGCGCCCGAAGTGCGCAGGC
>CAZWGW010000718.1:0-4166 GCA_964633565.1 uncultured Planctomycetaceae bacterium | reverse complement strand
GCTGTTCCGGCTGACGCAGAACCCGCGGCCGCCGATCAGCCGCTGGGACCACTGGGCGCCGTCGATCTGGTGGGCGTGCGCGTTCGGCACGATCGTGTTCTTTCAGGCGTGGTGGGTGCTGGCGGTGTGGTTTGCAGGGACGGCGCTGGTCTTCTGGCCGATCTTCCGGCTGCGGATCTGGACTGAGCACGTGGGCACGCACGACGTGCACCGCATCCACGTGCCGTGGTATTGGATGCGGGCCATCCTCGTGCCACACAACACGTGGTACCACTACGAGCACCATCACTTCCCCCAGGTGCCGTGCTGGAACCTGCCCAAGGTACGGCAGATCATCGGCGATTCGCCGCGAATCATGCCGGCGGCGGAACTCTTCGAACTTCTCCGCACAGCGCCCCCGATCCCGTCCGGCGCCCCGACGCGGACGTTGGAGACGAAGCCCGACCCGCCGACGAGCGTCATCGAATCCTACGTCCCCCACGGCTGGACCGAGGGGCGGCTGACCGGCATCGGCGCCGGCGTCGGGGGCAAGCCTGTGTACCATTCGGACGACGTCGTGCGCGAGCACGCGCCGCACATGGATGCGGCGGCCAAGACTCCGGTGGAAGCGGCCTGACAGGCCCGGCCGTTCAATAGCCTGCGGCAGCCCCATCCTTGCGCGGGTCGGTGCCGCCGTGCAGCACGCCATGCTCGCGATCAATCAGGATCGCCTGATACCCCCCGAAGCCGCCCGGCGAGGGGACGAACACGTGCCCCCGGCCCTTGAGGGTCTCGACCACGGCCTGTGGTACGCCGGATTCGACCGCGATCGTTCCGCCGTTCGGCTCCATCGCAGTTCCGGTCGGAGTGGCCGACCCCAGGTGTCGCACGCGGGCGGCGTCGCCGGCTTCCTGCACGTTCATGCCGAAGTCGATCAGGTTGACCAGCACCTGCACGTGTCCCTGCGGCTGCATGTCGCCCCCCATGACGCCGAAGCAGAGCCACGGTTTGCCGTCTTTCGTGACCATCGCGGGGATAATCGTGTGAAAGGGACGTTTGTGGGGCTCAAGCCGGTTGGCATGCGCCTCATCGAGTGCGAACAACGCACCACGGTTCTGCAGCAGGAACCCCAGGTCGCCCGGAGTGACCTTTGAACCAAACCCGAAATAGAGGCTCTGGATCAACGAACAGCAATTGCGGTCCTTGTCGACCACGCTCAGGTAGATCGTGTCGCCTCCCGCTTCCAGCAATGGATTCCCGGGGGGCACTTCAACGGCGGCCTTGTTGGGATCGATCCGTTTTCGCAGTTGGGCGGCATAATTCTTGGACACCAGTTGCCTCACCGGGATGTCGGCGAACGCCGGATCGGCATAGAACACGGCACGATCGGCGAACGCCAGCTTCTTGGCCTCGACGAACAGGTGCAGGTAATCGGCCGTGTTATGGCCCAACCGGGGAATATCGTAGGCCTCAAGGATATTGAGCATTTCCAGCGCGGCGATCCCTTGCCCGTTCGGGGGCAATTCCCAGACGTCGTAGCCGCGGTAGTTTGTGGAGACCGGCTCGATCCACTCGCTGGCGTGCTCGGCGAAATCCCGCCGGGAAAAGTACCCCTCGTGCGACTCGCTGAACGCAACGATCCGTTCGGCGATCGAGCCCTCGTAGAACGCGTCCCGCCCCCCCTCGGCAATCAGACGCAGGGTCGCAGCCAGACGCGGATTGCGGAGCACCTCGCCGATGGCGGGTGGTCGACCGTCAATCAGCCAGGTCGACTGGGAGTCGGACCAGGGTTCGAAGGATTTTTCGATCCCGTTCCAGTGGCCGGCGATAATCTCGCTGACGGGGAAACCTTCTTCGGCATAGCCGATGGCCGGCGCAAGAAGTTCAGCCAGCGACCGGGTGCCGAATCGTTCGCGCAGCACTTCCCAACCGTCGACGCACCCCGGCACCGACCAGGACAGCGGTCCCTCCGTGGGGATCTCCTTGAGTCCTTTTTCCCGGAAGACGTCGCGTGTCAGGTTGAACGGACTGCGGCCGGAACCGTTGAGGCCGTAGAGTTTCTGCGTCCTTGCGTCCCAATAGAGAACAAACAGATCGCCGCCGATGCCGCAACTCATCGGCTCGACGACTCCCAGCACCGCATTGGCCGCAATGGCCGCATCAACGGCGTTGCCGCCGGCTTTGAGCACGTCGAGTCCGGCCTGGGCGGCCAGGGGCTGGCTGGTGGCGACGATGCCGTTTCTGGCGATGACTTCGGAGCGGGACTGGCCGGCGTTTTTCGCCGGACGGTCATAGCCAGCGGCACTGGCCGGGAGGCCGCCGCCATCGGGCAGGAGGACTTGGTACACGAAGACGGCTCCACACGCAGCCGGGGTCAGCCACCGGGGTCGTCGGAAACGGCCGCGCCGGTCCATAGGCGAATGCATGGTTAAACGGGACAGGAAAGACGGCACACTGGCTCGGGCAGCGACTACGTGGAGTTTGTCCGAAGTCCGCGCTGATCGCAATACTGCCGAATGCACGATTTGCCGAATCTCGACGATCGCTTCCGGGCGCCGCGCCGGTGGATTCGCGTCTGGACAACCGGTCCGGTCATGCCGATTATTCCCGGAGCACGGAGCAGTCCGGATGTTCGAGTTGTGGAAGCAGGCGGCCGGCGCTGGCGCATGGCAACGGGGAATTATGCGAACTTGGCCGGCAAGCATTCGGATCGCACGAACAGCGTGTAAGAGTTACGATGCCCACCCGTGTGATTGGGGGTCATCGACAGACAGCGCGGTCCCATCAGCGGGGACCTGGACGAGCAGAGGCGGCAGATGATCCGCGTGGAAGACCTGGTCAAGGAGTTTCCCGATCTGAAGCGCGGTCCGGTCCGGGCCGTCGATCATGTGTCGTTCGACGTGCGACCGGGGGAAGTCTTCGGGCTGCTGGGTCCGAACGGTGCCGGGAAAACGACTTGCCTGCGGATCCTGAGCACCGTGCTCCGGCCGACGTCCGGCCGCGCCCTGGTCAGCGGGTACGACGTGGCGCTCCATCCGGAGCGGGTGCGTGCCAGCATCGGCTTCATGTCGTCGAACACGGGGATCTACGACCGGATGACCGCCTGGGAGATGGTCGAGTATTACGGGCGTCTCTACGGCATGGAGGAGGCCCGCCTGCAGCAGCGGCTGCGGGAGATTTTTGCGACCCTGCAGATGGACGAGATCCGCGACGTGCTCGGCTCGAAGATGTCGACGGGGATGAAACAGAAGGTTTCGATCGCGCGGACGATCGTGCACGACCCGCCGGTGCTGATTTTCGACGAGCCGACGTCGGGCCTCGACGTGCTCGTGGCCCGTGCGGTGTTGAAAACGATCGAATTGCTGAAGACGCAGGGAAAGTGCATCATCTTTTCGACGCACATCATGCGCGAGGTCGAGAAGTTGTGCGACCGTGTGGCCGTCATCCACAGGGGCCGCATTCTGGCTCTGGGAACTCTCCCGGAACTGGAAGCCGAGTATGGACAACCGGATATGGAGGAGTTGTTCTTCGAGTTGATCCAGCAGTACGACGACCGGGAAGCGGCATGAAGCGGAAACAGCAGGGATGAACTGGAAAAACATCAGGCTGATCTTTCTGCGCGAGGTGCGGGACCAGGTCCGCGACCGGCGCACCTTGTTCATGGTGGCCGTGCTGCCGCTGCTGCTCTATCCGGTGCTGGGCATCGCGATGGTGCAGATGATGACGACGTTCAACGAACAGACGCGGACCGTCGTTCTGCTGGGAGCGGCCGACCTGCCCGATCCGCCGCTGATCGACGGAGACCGGTTCATTGCAGACTACTTTGACGATCCGGCGGACGCCGACAAGCTGCGCGTCGTCACCGAGGGCCTGGCGCCGACCGGGCTGGACGCCGACGTGCGGCAGTTCGTGCGCGAAGCTGTCGAATTCCGTCCGCGGATTGAGGAACTGGCGCGAGTGACGAGGGCGCTGGATGAGGCGCGCGGCGCCCGGGACGAGGCGCGCATTCCGGAACTCGAGGTGCAGGAGGCGTCGCTGAAGGCCGAAGTCGGGGACTGGTTCAACCGCAGTCCCGTGGAGGTGCTGATCGTGATCCCGACCGGTTACCGGGCGCGGCTGGCGGAATTGAATGAGCGCCTGGCGGCGCGGAACGCCGCCGACAGTCTGCCGACCGGGCCCGATCCGGT
>CAZWGW010000717.1:0-4188 GCA_964633565.1 uncultured Planctomycetaceae bacterium | reverse complement strand
TGAATTCGGTTTCGCGGGCACCGCCGACATGATGCAGGAAGGTTTCGCCAACCTGCTCCTGGCGTTGTTTCTCTCCGTTGCGTTCATCTACATGGTGCTCGCCGCGCAGTTCGAGAGTTTTGTCCATCCCTTCACGATCATGCTCACGATTCCCTTGTCCATTACGGGCGCGATCGCCGCGCTCCTGCTTACCGATATGACCGTCAGTATCTACACCATGATCGGCATGATCATGCTCATGGGCCTGGTGACCAAGAACGGCATCCTCCTGGTGGACTATACAAACACGCTTCGGCGCCGCGACGGCTTGGAACGCAACCAGGCCGTGATTCAAGCGGGACCGGTGCGGCTCCGTCCGATCCTGATGACCACTCTTTCCATTATTTTCGGCATGCTTCCCATCGCGCTCGGACGGGGCGAAGGTTCGGAATCCCGCGCCCCGATGGCAGTGGCGGTGATCGGCGGACTCATTGTGTCCACCCTGCTGACGCTTGTTGTCGTGCCCGTCGCCTATACGCTCCTCGACGACATCGCCGTGCTCGCCGCGCGCGGCCTGCGCCGATCAAGACCGCCAGCCACCGATGGCGAGCGCGCGTAAGACAAAAAATCGACCGCCAGCGCCTATCTACAACAAATCCTCAACATGTGACCGTTCCTTCGCAGCCGTACTCAGGGATTGCGCTGGAGATAGCCGCTGTCTGCACGGTACGTGATCTTGCCCTCGACAGGGAAGATGATGTCCTGCACTTCCTCGCCGCTGCGCGTGCGAACGACGGCGAACATGTGAAGCTGCGCATCGGGAAAGGCTTCCCTCAACACCGGATGCACTCCAACAAACGACGCCCCGCGCGTGATGAAGTCATCGACCACGACAATTCGCGCGGGCGGAATCTCACCCGTGACCGCCCGGATGGTCCTGCGGTGATCGTTTGGCCCCGGCCGCATTCCCGGATTGGCCGTCGCGGCCTTTTGCACGACGGCGACTCGTTCCAGAAGCGGCGCCAGCCGCCCCGGATAGCCTGCGCGCAACAACGCCTTGCAGAACTCAAAAGCGGGCCACAAGTCCCCCGGATTCAGCGGATGGCTGCGCGGCATGGGCACCAATGCGGTGGACGAATCGAACAACTCCTCGATAAAGCTGATTCTCCGTTTGGTCATCTCGGCTGCGATCAAATCAACGTAGAGCTTGCCGGACCCGTGCACCTTGTGGAATTTGACGGCGTCCCGGACGATCCGCGATTTCTGCGAACGCGGCGAGGTGCCGTGCGGCGAGTATTGGAGAAAGGAGTAGAACGGAATCTCAGAAGGGAATGGCGTCATCGACGAGTGCGGGATTCCGTTCGGGGAGCACTTCAAACAGCAAATCCACGTTGTCGTCGGAGAGCACGATCGCCCCGTAGTTGATCAGTTCGGCCGGCCACGAAAGGGACTTGTCGCTCGCCGCCCCGTTGGTGATGAAAAGAGAGCGGCCCAGCCGCAGCGCCTCCCAGGCCTGGGACAGCGACCCACTCTTGTCCGAGGCCTCGATGATGACCGTGGCGTCCGAGAGCAGCGCCATCGTGCGGTTGCGCATCGGAAAATTGTGACGCTGGACGGGAACGCCCGGCCTGAACTGCGAAACCACGAGATGCGACTTGGCGATTTCCCGCTGCAACTCGGCGTTCTTTTTGGGAAAGACCTCATCGAGCGGCGTTCCGATGACCGCGATGGTACGGCCCCCGTGTTGCATCGCCGTCGTATGCGCCTGCGTGTCGATGCCTTCGGCCAGACCGCTGACGACGACGGCCTTGTGTTCCACGAGTATCCGCGACAATTTGCGGGCGCGCTGCAAGCCTTCCGGGCTGGCCTTGCGCGACCCGACGATGGACACCCGCGGCCCGCGATCGAGAATCGACCGGTCGCCGGCGAAGAACAATTCCTTGGGAGCGTTCTTCTGCTCCACTTCGTTGAGCGGGCCGAGTAAGTCTGAGGGAGTCATGTCGCCACGCCAGTCCGGGGAATCTTCCAACGGCTCCAGTATACATAAACCCGGAACGGGCCGGACAACGCGGCCCGTCCACAGGCAGTTCGGGGGCCCCGGCTCGGGGCCACGCGGTGATCCACTCCGCTATGGACTAGATTGCTAGTTTTATGTAAAATAAATGCAATTGTCCCCCGCCCATGCGCCACCTTCTCCCCCGAAAACTCAAGGAAATACCCATTCCGTCCGCCGCCCCTCAGCCGCCGCGGACCTTTTTCGGTTTTCATCCCCCGACCAGCAACACCGTTTACACACCCAACCAGTTCTTCGATGTCTGTCTGCCCCACGCCTCGCGCGGGTGTGTCCGCCTCGTCGGCCACGTCATCCGCCGCGTGCTCGGCTGGAGCGACGCCGAAGGCAATCCCCTCGAAGAACGGGTCGCCGTGTCCTACACCGACCTCGTGGATCACGCCGGCATCAGCCGCGACATGATCCGCGCGGCCCTCGATGAAGCCGTGGAACGCGGATTTCTCACCTGCGTCCGCGAAGGGCGGCCCAAACGTGCCGGCGACGCCGGTGCGACGGCCCTCTATGAACTGCGCTGGGACGAGTCCGGCGAGTACGTGCGTGATCCCCGTACCTTCCGCGGCTTCTTCGCCGGCGAGGGCAACCGGACCTACATCCCGAACCAGTTCTTCGACGAGGTCCTGCGCTCCGAATCGCTGTCCGTCGTCCGGGTCGTCGGCTCCGTCATCCGCCACTCCATCGGATTCCAGAGCAAACATGGATTCCGCCGGCAACACGCCCGCCTCTCGTACAGCGCCATGCGCCGCTACGCGGGCATCCAGAGCACCAGCACGCTCGCGGCGGCCATCGACTCGGCCATTGATCGGAACTACATCGTCAAGGTCCAGCAGGGGGTGTTCACGCCCGATCTTCAAAACCAGATCACGACGACCTATTCGCTCCGGTGGTCGGATTTCAAGGCATCCCAGACCATCGGTCGGAAAACCGAAGCAGGCTCCGGCCCCGTCCATCGGACTGAAAACCGAAGCAGCAACGGTCGGATTCCCGAAGCAGAAAATCGGTCAGTTAAGCGAAGCAGTATAGAAATAACAATGAAAAATAACTTATACAAACAACAGGCGGCCGGGGACGGCCGCAGCGCCGTGTCCGAAGTGATTTCAATTCTGGTAGCGCAGGGCCTCTCCCCGCACGAGGCCGCGGCGGTGGCAAAACGCTACCCCGAAAAACTCATCCGGCAACAGGTCGAATGGCTCCCGCTGCGCCATCCGCGAAACCCCGCAGGCATGCTTCGCCTTGCCATCAAGGAAGAATGGTCCGCGCCGGTGCTTCCCGTACCGCTTCCGGCAGACAGCCAATCGGCCATGACCTTTGCCGCCGCCTACTACGCGGGCTACGCCGGCAACGACGACGCCCTGACCGCGCAGCCCTCCGCGAAGGAGATCGAGGCGGCCACGGCTTATCTCCACCAGATTTTGAAGATGTGGCCCGACCCCAGCCGCGTGGAATCGCACGGCCGCCGCTTCGGTGCATTCGTCCGCGAGCACAAGCCGCCCACCCAGGACTTTCGTTGCACCTTCAGCGTCGCGCTGCGTTTGTTTGGCGACGAGTTCTACAAAACGCTCAACCAGCGGCGCGTCGCCGAACTCAACGACCGCATCGCCGCGGACCGGGCGGCCCACGAAGTACAACACGCGCCGTCGTACTGGTCCTTCGTCGCCGAGCAGGAGGCCCGCATTCGCCTGGCGCAGCCCGACCGATACGCCGGGTTTCTGGCCGAGCGCGAGCGCAGCCGCTCGTTCTTGCTGCGCAACCGCTTTGTTCTCTCGGAGGCCCACCGCCAGAAGCAGCTTGCCCGCCACGACAGCGACGAGGACCGCCTGATCGCGTTCCACGAGGCTTTCGCCGCCGAGGTCCCCGATTTCTGGGAGTGGGACCGGGAACACAACGGCACTCCCTTCGGAAGGAGCCGTGCCGTATGAAGATCATCACCGTCATCAACGCCAAGGGCGGGTGCGGCAAGAGCACGCTCTCCATGAACCTCGCCGCGGCGCTGGCCGCCGACAATCACCGCACGCTCCTCATCGACCTCGACCCCCAGGCGCAACTCACCGAGTGGTTAGCTGCCGGCGACGGCATCACCTGGCAGGGCACGATTCTTTCCGCCTTGAGCGGCAAGGAACCGCTCCCCGACATCATCCAGG
>CAZWGW010000716.1:0-4190 GCA_964633565.1 uncultured Planctomycetaceae bacterium | reverse complement strand
GGGATACTCAGCGGGACGGATTGGGGATCGTGCTCCAGTCGATGACGGTCCCGTCCGCGATCTCGATCAGCGCCTGGGACACTTTCTGGTCCAGTTGAATCGGAAAGGCGCGGGCGGAACCGTCCGCGAGCGCAGTCATCAGTCGATCGTCATACCAGCCGGTGAACGGCGGTTTGGCCCCCTCAATCGCGCTCGGCAGATAGGCGATGTCCTCCGGCTTCGTCCAGGGGACCTCTTTCTTCACCTCGACGACCAGGATCGTATTCGATGTGCCGTCGATGAAACTGCTCACCTTGGCTCCCTCGTCGCCGGAAAACGGGGTCCCTTTGCCGGCAAAGACAAAGTAGGACGCATGGGACGAGTCCTTGTCGTCCGGCGGTGCGCGATAGATGTCCGGCATCTGCTTCAGCACCTGCCGGTTGGCCGCGCTGTCCCATGGTTCATCGAACCGGTACTGGTCGTACAGGTCCTGCCGGTCGAGGAACGGCAGCAGGGCGACGCGCCAACTGTGCTTCTGGCCGTCCTGCCCTGTGACGGCGGCCGGCGGAAAGTGGCCGTGTTTTTCATGGTAGCTGTGAAACGCCAGCCCCAGCATTTTCAGGTTGTCCTGGCTCATCCTCCGGGACTTGGCAGTTTCTTCCGTCTGCAGATTGGGGGGCTTTACCTCCTGGGACCGCAGTCCCGAGGCCACGACTCCGATGACCACCACCGCCGTCAGAGCGGCCGTCGCGAGCATCCCCCGTGTTCGACCTGTCGTTTCGCGTGAGTCTCTCAGCATTTCAATTCTCCTCAGGAAGGTTCCGCGGGTCGGCAGAAACGAGCGGGCCGGCCAGCCCATCGGTTGCTCGTCCATCCGGAGGGCCATCGTGGCCAGCACTGTCAGGTACGCCGTGCGCCCCCCCGCCACGCGGGCGGCCATCGCATCGGCGACCAGTTCCTGCTCGAGACGCAGTCGCGCCAGCAGCCAGTGCATGAGCGGATGATAAAAGTGCAGTGCGCTGCTGATCTGGGCGATGACGAGACCGGCGAAGTCCCGACGCACGATGTGCGCCAGTTCGTGCGCCAGCACGGCACGCCGTTCCTCTCCCGACCAGCCGCGCCAATCCTTCGGCAGCAGAATCAACGGAGTCCGCCAGCCGATTGTGGCCGGGGCGGACAGGCGATCGCTTTCACGGACTTCCACCCGTCCCCGGTATCCTAGTTCCTCGCGCAGTTGCTGCAGCAGCGCGAGCAGCGCTTCGTCGGTCACGGTCCTTGCCGCTCGCGCCATCCACCGGACGGCGGCCACTCCGGCCAGGCACCGGCACGAACCGATGAGCAACCCGGCCAGGACCAGCAGCGTGAACGCCGGCAGCAGCGACGCACCGTCAAGTTCCCGCAGTGCGCGCCATGCGGACTCAAGCCAGCCGTGCGACGGATCAGCCGAGCCGGATGCAGGATCGGCGGCCGCGTTGGTATCCGTGACCGCTGGAAGAGCGCCGCCGACGTAGTTTCCGGCATGACCTCGCACGACGAGAGCCGTTTCGTCCCCTGCCGGCGCGACCGCACGCCACCGCGGCCACGGGCTAAAAACCAGCGCCGACAGCACCAGCGTCAACACGAACGTGATCTGCAGCACGCGGCCCCGCATGCCGGCGTCACTCTTCCCGAGACGCAGGTACGCGACCGCGGCCGTCGCGGTGACGAGCGAAATCTGCACACAGCTCCAGAACAGCACGACACCGAGGTTGTTCATCGGGACTGCTCCCGCAGGATCTGCTCCAGGACTTCGCGTTCCCGTTTGCTGAGTTTCTTCTGGCCCATGAGCTGGACCAGCAACTGCTCCCGCGAACCGCGAAACACCAGTTCCGTCAGATCACGCAGAAAGTTCCGGGAGACGTCCTCAAACGAGCGCAGCGGACGGTACACAAACGGCCGCTCCGCATTGGTCTGCGCGAGGCACGCCTTGTCGCACAGGATGCGGACGAGCGTCGCGACCGTGGTATACGCCAGGTCGCGGCCTTCCGCGGCCAGCCGGTCGCGGACGTCCGCCACGGTCTGCGGGCCGTGATTCCAGAAGGCGTGCATCACTTCCAGCTCCCGCTGTGTCAGATCACGGGCTTTGGGCCGCGCCATCACGTTGCTCCCGAGTCATTTCTGGTTTTTTAGATTTGGTTTTATAGTAATAGCGGCGTGCGGCGTGTCAAGTCGAAAAACGGGAGAATGGACAGGGCGGATCAGCAGCGAAACGCTACAGCCGCGGATGCCATGTGCACCCGGGTGAAAAATTCCACATCGCCCCTGCAGATTCCGCCAACAAGACCGTCACTTCGGCGAACAGCAGCACGGGGAGATTGCGCTCATGCATGTCCCGATGCAACGCAATACCGGTGTCGCGAGAGACTATGACCGCCGCTGCTCGGACGTCGCGAGAGGAGTGTCAAACCCGGCTGGCCCGGCACTCGGAAAGGGAATCCAGACTCGCGCGCCGCCTGACTCGCCTGATCAGGATCAAGCGGAGTTCGATCTACGTTGCGATCGGCTATTCCGTTTTTGATCCCGCAGCGGCAATGCTGCTGATTCCCGGTGCGATCCTGCTGGCGGCCGTGATCGTCCGGATTCGGATCGCGGCCTCCGCGTGCTATCGCGCCTACCTCGCGGCAGAGTTCTATCGGGACGCCCTGGCGCGCATTGAGGACCGCTGGGATGGCCGTGGTGATCCGGGAGCCCGCTTTCTCGAATCCGATCATCCCTTTGCCGCTGATCTCGACCTGTTCGGTCACGGGTCGCTGTTTCAGTTTCTCTGTGCGGCACGGACGCCGACCGGCAGGGAAACGCTGGCCAACTGGTTGTCGCACTCACGAGATCTCGCAGAGATCCAGAGCCGCCAGGGGGCCGTCCGCGAAATGGCGGACCGTCTCGACGTGCGGGAACGCCTGGCCCTCCTGGAACCCGACGACGCCACGCACCGCCCCGACGCCGTCAACGCATGGGGGAACGCCGCGGATCCCCTGGCCACACCGTTCGGGCGTATCGTGGGAGCCGGGCTGGCCGCCGCATTGATCATCGCCGTGGTACTCTGGAACCGATCCGGTCAGTGGACCTGGCTCGCTTCCGTGCTCGCCCTTGAATTCGGTCTGTTCGTCTACTGCCGCAGACGCCTCAGGCCGATCTGTGCCAACGGGTTTTACGCCCTGAAGACACGCGGCATTCTGTCTGACGCGCGAGCCGCCCTGCGAGGCGTCTCGTTCCGATCGGAGCGCTTGTCGAGGATTCAAGCCGCAATCGATGCCGGCGCTGCCTCACGTCTGCCGGTTCTGGACTCGGTCTACGCGACAATTGCAGAGTTTCCGCCGCTGCTGCTGCTGGCTTGTCAGGTTTTGCCGCGCATCGATCGCTGGCGGCGAGCCACTGCGGCCCGCACACACGCGGGCCTGTTGGCACTGGGCGAGTTGGAAGCGCTCTGCAGCCTGGCAAACTACGCCTGGGAGCAGCCCGATGCGACGTTTCCGGAACTCGTCCCCTCCGCACCCTGCTACGAGGCGGTCGAGCTGGGTCACCCGCTGATTCCCGCCAGAGACCGCGTCAAAAACGATCTGCAACTCAACGACTCGATCCGACTGCTGATGGTCAGCGGTTCAAACATGTCCGGCAAGAGTACGATGCTCCGTACGGTCGGCATCAACGCCGTCCTGGCCCTCTGCGGCGGGCCGGTCTGCGCGAGGGAACTGCGCATTTCGACGTTCGCCATCGGGACGGCGATGCGATTCCGTGATTCACTGCAGCACAGCAGCTCGCACTTTCATGCCGTCATCACGCGGCTCCGTTCCGTGCTGCAGCTTCAGGAAGGGGACCGCCCGCTGCTGTTCCTGCTCGACGAAATCCTGCAGGGGACCAACTCACAGGATCGCGTCACTGGCGCACAGGCCGTGATCCGGACGCTGATTGATCGCGGCGGTGTGGGACTCGTCACCACCCACGATCTGGCGCTGACGGAGATCGTCGAGGCACTCAACTCGCGCGCCCGGAATGTCCATTTCGTGGACCAGTTCATCGACGGCCGGCCGCAATTTGACTACCGGATGCGCCCCGGGGTTGTGCAGACTACGAACGCGCTGGCACTGATGCACCAAATGGGCCTGATTTAGATATCTGATCGATCCATCGCGGACAGAGGTAGTATCCCCGTAACGGAGTCTGTCACCGCCAAA
>CAZWGW010000715.1:2317-4202 GCA_964633565.1 uncultured Planctomycetaceae bacterium | reverse complement strand
TCGGCCTCGGGGCCTTCATGCTCTGGTTTTACCCGCTGGCCACGATCCACATGACGCAGGAGTACACGTACAAGGCCTGGATCCTGTGGGAGCTGTTGAAGATTGGCATCCGGAACATCGGGCCCGCGGCGTACTTCTTCGTGATCGCGATCATCTCGGCCATCCCCGTCGCCATCGTCCTGGTCCCGATCGCATTTCTGGTGCGCGGAAACCCGACAGCCACGCCGCTCGATGAGGGGGGAGTCATCGTCGCCTTCCTGGAACAGTTGACGCACGCATTCAACCGTTCGGGACTCGACAATTCCTTCTACAGCGCCAACGTCAACTCGGTGACGGGCAACATCACGGCCTGGTTCCTGAATCTGATCGGCGAACAGGTGCAGCCGGATGGCTGGCTGTATCTGTTGATCCAGATTCCGTTGAACATTGTGGCTGCTTTCCTGCTCCTGACCCCCATCTACCTGGTGACCGGGTTCCCCGCGCTGTTCATGATGCGGGTCACCGGGCTGCTCGGGTACTACAATTACGAACGGCTCGACCTCGTCAACCGGATTTACCCCAACACGCCCGCGAATTTCTGGGTGCGCGTGCTGGCGAATCTGATCGACTTCTGCCTCTGGCCGCTGGCCAGCGTCCTGGTGGTGAAGGAGAAGAAGGCCATCATGGTCGGCTGGTTCCTGAACGCGCTGATGTTCGTGACCATCATGTGGTTGCCGGACATTGTGAAATTCTTCATCATGCCCCCGCTCTGGATCTTCTACAACCTGTGGATGTACTTCGCCGTCTCCGAGTCCACGACGACGCGCACGACGATCGGCAAAGACGCCTTCGGGCTGATCGTCAACGACCTCAACGACAAGCAGATCACCCTCGGCAAGGCGACCATGCGGGTCCTGGGGCGCATGGCCTGCATCTTCACGTTCGGTCTGGGGTACCTGTTCGCGGCGTTCCATCCGCAGAAGCGCGGGCTGCACGACCTGATCGCCGGCACAAAGTGCTGCTGGCGCGGCGACCGCTGACGCGGAGAATTGCCGCTCGACGTTCCGCGGCCGAGGCCCGTCGTGACCGCATTCATGCGGGCTGGATCGAGATGTGCGCACATTCCCGCGCGGACCCGAGACAGACTGCGGGGTCACTTGTCCTCGCCGCCGCCACTCTTGAGCCGTTCCTGCCGATCGAACTCCACCAGCGCCGTCACCAGTTCGCCGAGGTCCCCCTGCAGCACCTTGTCGAGCTTGTACAGCGTCAGCCCGATGCGGTGATCGGTGATCCGCCCCTGCGGAAAGTTGTAAGTCCTGATCCGCTCGCTGCGGTCGCCGCTCCCGATCAGCGTCCGCCGCTGCTCCGCCCGCTGCAACTGGGCCTCCCGTTGCCGCGATTCCAGCAACCGGCTGCGGAGCACGCGCATCGCCTTGGCCTTGTTCTTGTGCTGGCTCTTTTCGTCCTGGCACTTGACGACGATGCCCGACGGGAGATGCGTAATCCGCACGGCGCTTTCCGTCTTGTTGACTTTCTGCCCCCCCGGTCCCTGCGAGCGCATCGTGTCAATCTCGAGGTCCTCGTCGCGGATATCGATCTCGACGTCGCTGGCCTCCGGCAACACCGCCACCGTCGCCGCGCTGGTGTGGATCCGCCCCTGCGCCTCGGTCTCCGGCACCCGCTGCACGCGGTGTCCGCCGCTCTCGAACTGCAACTGGTGATACGCGCCTTCGCCCGCCACGGAAAAGATGATCTCCTTGAATCCCCCCATGTCGGCGGCGTGCGACTCGATCAGTTCCATCTTCCAGCCACGCGCCTCGATGAAGTGCGTGTACATATCGAACAGGTCGCGGACGAACAGCGCGGCCTCCTCACCCCCCGTCCCCGCCCGGATCTCCATGATCAG
>CAZWGW010000715.1:0-2307 GCA_964633565.1 uncultured Planctomycetaceae bacterium | reverse complement strand
GTCGCCAGGTCCTCCAGTTCCGTCTCCAGCTGCTCCTGACGAGAGAGCAGTTCGTTGAGTTCGGACTGGGCGTAGGCCCGCGACTCAGAATCGAGTTCCTCGTTCAGCATCTCGCGGGCCGCGGCCACGTCGGCCGCCAGCCGATGATATCCGCGGACCGATTCGGCAAGCTTCCGCAATCCGCCGTACTCGCGCTGCGTTTCGACGAGCTTCTGAGTGTCGGCCAGCACCGTCGGGTCCTGGAGCTGCCGCTCAAGTTCCTCGAAGCGTCGAAGTTTTGTCTCAAGACTTGGGTACATCGCATCCCCTGCGCGCGGGACTGAAGGAAGTCGGTGACAACGACTGTGCGCGAATTGCGGAGCGGGGACGCTAGTGGAACAACTTCCGGGATTGCAGAGCGAACTTCACTCGCCACCTGCCGTGAAACCAGGGGACCATCTCTTGCGCGCCGCCTGGCGCGCGACCGGTCAGCCTCGAATCAGCCGCATCCGGCCCGTGGCCGACGATCTACTCGGGCTTTTCGGCCGCTTCGTCTTTCTTGCCCCATTTGTACTTCTTCTGGAATTTCTCGACGCGCCCGGCCGAATCGACGTACTTCATTTTGCCCGTATAGAACGGGTGCGACGCCGAACTGATGTCGACCGTGATCAGCGGGTATTCCTTGCCGTCTTCCCACTTGATCTTCTCTTTCGAGGTCATCGTGGAACGGGTCAGGAATTTGTAACCCGCTCCGATATCGTGGAAGACCACGGGGTGGTAGTCGGGATGGATGCCGTCTTTCATGCCGTCCGCCTTCAGTGCTGGCTGCCGCTGCGCTGGTCCTGATGTCGCGATGCGACGTGCAGCGCGTCGCGTCGAATCAGGAGAGTTTATGCTTCCCGGGCCGGATCGGCAAGCGCGGAACTCCCGAGCGGCGCGGCCGTATTTGCCGTGAATCCGGCGTCTGATGGGACCGTACGCGCTCCTTTCCAGTCCAGATTCCTGTCGAGTTCGGTGACCGCGTTGAGCCGCCGATCATGGTCACCGAAGCCGGGGTCCGATACGATCCGGGGACGCAACGGGCGGCACGCCATGGCCGTCTTCGCCGTGCAACCGTACTGAGCAGGATCGCCGCCGCGAGAGCTTGAGCGCATGATCTTCGTTCTCGATAACTACGACTCCTTCACGTACAACCTCGTCCAGCGGCTGGGTGAGATCGACCCCACGCTCGACATCCGCGTCGAACGGAACGATCAGATCACGATCCGGGAAATTGAAGCCCTCGCTCCGGAACGGATCATCGTGTCGCCCGGCCCCTGTACCCCGCGCGAGGCCGGAATCTCCAAAGAGGTCATTGCCCATTTTGGGCCACAAGTCCCGATCCTCGGCGTGTGCCTGGGCCACCAATGCCTCGGCGAAGTGTATGGCGCCACCGTGGCGCGCGCGGACCGACTCATGCACGGCAAGACCTCGCTGGTCCACCACGACGGGCGAGACCTCTTTGAAGGGCTGGAAAACCCGTTTGTCGCCACGCGCTATCACAGCCTGATCGTGCGCGAAGAGACGTTGGGGATGGAGTTGATCGCCACCGCGTGGACGCGTGATGCCGATCACCACTCCGAAGTGATGGGGCTCCGGCATCGGGAATTCCCGACGTACGGAGTGCAATTCCATCCGGAGAGCTTTCTCTGTTTGGCCGGAATCCTGTTGCTCCAGAATTTCCTGAACATTCCGGTTCCGGAATCCGCAATGTAACTCACTGCCGCTGCAGAAGATGCGCTGGAATTGCTCATGGCGGGCGGCCATTCGTCACAGGGACTGCAGGTTGCCCAGATTCTCTATCCCGTCAGTTCGGCGGCAATTCGGATTGACCGGCGGCCGGCGTCCCCATCGAGTCGCCTGACGGCGCCGGTTGCTCCGATGATAGGGGACAGCCGGCCGGAGCGCCGGCCATCTCCATTGCGCCGCACCACCGGACGGTAAGTCCCAGGACGCCGGAATGCCGACTCACGACGAGCATCTGCAGGAGGAACTGGCCCAACTCCGCGCTCAGGTTGCCGAACTTCAGCAGAAGTTGATGCAGGCGCAGAAGTTGAGTTCCATCGGCACGCTGGCGTCGTCGATCACGCACGAATTCAACAACATCCTGACGACCATCATCAACTATGCGAAGATGGGGGTCCGTCACAAGAACAACGTGACCCGCGACAAGGCGTTCGACAAGATCCTCGCCGCGGGGCAACGCGCATCGAAAATCACCACCGGGATGCTCTCTTACGCGCGGTCGAAGGCCGACCGGCGCGAACCGATGAGCCTCGTGCAACTGGT
>CAZWGW010000714.1:0-4208 GCA_964633565.1 uncultured Planctomycetaceae bacterium | reverse complement strand
ACTGGAATGCGACGTCGGCCGGGCGACGGTCGTGGGCGTCGAGCGTTTCGAGGACTTCGTCCCGCAGGCTGCGCGCGGCGACCGGCGGGTTGACCTTGAACGTTGCTTCGCCCGTGCTGGTGAGTTCTGCCGTTGTGACCGGCACGTCCCCATCAACGGCCGAAAGCGGATCGTTTTGATCCGCCGCGGCCGGGTCAGTTGCAGGTGCGCTGTCCACAAGGGGTGCGTCAGTATTGTCCGGCGGCACATCCGGCCGGCGGCGGTACAGCGGCCAGGCGAGAATGGCGAGCGGCAGTCCGGCCGTCCACCAGAGGAGGCGGAACATCCACGTCTCGCCGGCCATCAGGATGCCGGCCGCGAGCAGAGTCGTCATGAAGATCAGCGATCCGCCGGTCGAAAAGTGCCGGTCGAGCAGGGTGCGACCGTAGACGCCGATGTATCCGCCGCTGCCGATCACCGGGCCATCGCCGAATCCGGGGACGAACGTCTGCAGCGCCGTACAGCCGGCGATGATCACAAACAGCCATCCCGTACCGCGGAGACCGGGTTCCGTCAGCCCGCGGCGAGAAAAGAGCTGCAGGTCGACCAGCAGCATGACGGCCAGCAGCAGCCAGGCGCCGACGCCGAAGGCAGTCCGCAGAGCATGGGCGAGTTGAGCGCCGACCGGACCGCAGAGGTTGACCGGTTCGGTATGTGCGGGATAGACCGACGTGGTCGGAGGGTCGGCCGGGTCGTAGCTATAAAGGCACAGCGCAACGAACACGCACGCGGCCAGAAGGCCGAGCGCCAGCAGATCGGTGATGAGTCGTTTGTAGTCGATCATCGGACCGTGAGCGCAGACCGCCAGCGCAGCGCCGCGGCCGGCGCGTTTCTTGCCGTTCGTTGACTGGGAACGCTCTGCGGATCACATCAATCCAGGGAGCAGTAAGCCGGGCGGCTCACAGACGGCGACCGTTGCCGTGCATGCGCCGCACTCACCGGAACCCTATCACACGGGGAAGAGCGTGCTGCCAGAGTGCAACACGGCGTGTTGCTTTTTGGCATCGCGGGGGACAGTCTGGCGCGGACGTAGCGGTGGGAGAAATCGGCGGGGTGGGAGTGGAGCGGTGGTGGGGAGTTTTCGGGGCAGAAGCACACTCGCCCGAAGCGCAAGCGAGGGAATGCGCGTCCAATGTGCTAAGTTACCTCACTTGCGCTCTGAAGTTGCGCTTGCACGAAAGTCGGGAGATTGGACGTCGACGCAACTCAGCCCCTTGCTTACGCTTCGGGTTACGACGCCAATCGCCTCACGCCAAAAGCGCAACATCAGCACTTGCACTTCGCGCGGGTGTGAATGTGATGCGTCGATCATCCAACATAGAGCGCCTCGATCGGCCGGCCGTCGCAGACGCGCATCGCCTGCCCCTGCGGCGTCGTGTAGTCGGCCTGCGGATCAATCCCCAAGGCCGAGAAGATCGTGGCGATCACGTCCCAAGGAGCGTAACGCTCGCCGGTCGGGTATGCGCCGCGTGAATCGGAGGCGCCGACGATGGAGCCACGCGTCACGCCGGCCCCCGCCAGCACGATCGAATAGACGCTGGCCCAGTGTTTGCGACCGGGGGAACTGCCGGCAAACTTCCGCTCCACCGCCACAAGCGGCGCGCGGCCGAACTCGCCTAGGCAAACGACGAGCGTTTCGTCCAGCATGCCGCGCTGGTCGAGGTCTTCCAGCAGGGCCGAGAAGCCCTGATCGAAGCGCGGCAGCAGGCGTTCCTTGAGGCCGAAGAAGATGTCGTTGTGCGTGTCCCAGCCCCATTCATCGATGTCGTCGAACGCCAGGTCCTGTCCGCGGTTCGTATGGCTCCAGATGACGGTGACGAGCGGCACGCCGGCTCCCACGAGCCGCCGGGCCAGGAGGCACGCCTGTCCCGAACGGTTCCGGCCGTAGCGGTCACGAACAGCGTCGGGTTCGTCCGACAGACGGAACGCGTCGCGCGTCTGCGGTTCGGAGAGCATCGCGAACGCCTGCTGGCGGAGTACGTCCGCATCGAGCAGGGCGCGGCTCCGTTCGAGGCCGAGCTGATAACGGTCGATCGAGCCCAGGAGTGACTGCCTCGCTTCGAGCCGCACGGCGGGCAACTCGGGCTGCGGATCAAGCCCCGGGACGGTGACGTCGCCGCGCGAGACGTCGCCGAGCGTGAAGGCGTCGTATTTCTTGCCCAGGAGGCCACCGAACTGTCCGGGACCGGGGATGAGGGGGACCAGGGCGGGGCCGTTGAGGTGGACGGCCGTATGGACGAACTCGCGGCTGGGCCGCACGCGCTGCAGCACCGCGCTGTAGCAGGGCTGGTCCGTCTCGGAGGGGAGCGGGTTGCCGGAACGGATGCGGTGATAGCGGCCGGTGAGCGTGAGATAGGCGGCCGTGCCGTGGTCGAGGTCTTCGTGCGACAGGCAGCGGACGACCGTAAGCTTGTCCGCGACGCTGGCGACCTGCGGGAGGTGCTCACACAGCCGCAGACCGGGGACGGCCGTCTCGATCGAGTCGAATTCGCCGCGGATTTCGAGCGGCGCGTGCGGCTTGGGGTCCCACGTTTCGAACTGGCTCTGGCCGCCGCTGGCGAAGACGACGATGACGGATTTCGCGCGACCGAAGCCGCGCGACTTCGGCGTATCCACGTCGGCCGCGCTCGTGTGGCGCGGGATGAGGCCGGGGAACGCCCAGTTGAGTCCGGCGAGGCCGCCGATCCGGAGCCATTCGCGACGGGAGCAGCCGGGGCCGCGCGACAGGGGTCCATCGGCAAAGCGGAGCATGGCGGCGGCTGTGAATGAGGCTGCAGGATCGACCGACGAGTCCACTCTAGGGCGGTTTTCGACGCGCGTCAAACCGCGAACCGATCGACAACGTCACATGGAAAGGGGGTCGACAGGAAAATTGAGGACAGGAAAATAGTCGATTGGCGAAGGAGGATTCTATTTTCCTGTCACTCATTCTCCTGTCTGCTTCTCGTCTGTGCCTCCGGCCCATTGCATCGTCTCATTCTTCAAATGCTGTATACGACCAGAAGCATCCGGCTGGCCAGCATGACGAGGCTGAACAGAAGGGCGGGGACCGGTGCGATCTGCCACAGGCCGGACGTGTCGCCGGCGGCACAGCGGTAGCGCAGCGCCCACGGCAGGTCCATCAGACAGACGTTGATCAGGTACATGCCGAGCGAAATGCACGCGGCCCAGAAGGCGAGTGCGGGGTAGCCGGTCATCCGGCACAGAGCCCAGACAAGTGTCACGAAGGCCAGTTCCAGGACCATGCCACCGGCGACCCAGCGAAAGGCCGCGCCGCGCGTGGCGAAATAGCGTCGAGTGATGTCCACATAACGTGTGATATCGCGGACGGGGGAGACCCACTCGTCGCCGTCGCGGAGCGCCACGTGCTGTGGGAACGCCAGCAGCACAAGCTTCATGTCGCGGGCGGGAATGCCCCCCAGCAAGCCGGCGAGGAAGTGGCCGGTCTCGAGGACGACGATCAGCAGGAAGACCAGCACCAGGATGAGGCAGAAGAACACCAGGAAACCGACTGGACCCTGCAACAGCGAGGCAATGACAGTTGTCACGTGATCTCGTGATTCGGATTACCATCGATGGCGACGATTCGGGAGCCCGCCGCCCTGCAACACGCACATTTGAACCAAGTGCAATGATTCCGGGAATACAACGGGGCCGCGATGGCTCTCCATCGGTAGCGGGCCCTCAACGTACCGGCCGGAGGGAGAACCGGGGAATGGTCGTTCTGCTCAAGGCCATCCTGCTTGCGGTGATACTGGGGATTGTCGGACTTCTCATCGGTCCGTTCGTCGCACTGCTGGGCATGACTGCCCCCGAAGGTGCGTGCGGTATGTACCCGCTGACCGTCATGGCATTCGGGGCGATCTGCGGCGCTGGGTGTGGCGGCATGTTGGGTTTCCTGCTGGGACTGATTATTTGAGCAGCCCGGGACGGCTGTGTCCGTTCTCCAGGGAATGTACACGCCTCACTTCGTTGAACTGAGCAGCGCCTGCTACGTCTGCACGAGCATGAACAACCGCCGGAACGGATACATCGTCCGCCCATCCGCGCGCGGCGGATATGTGTCGCGCAGCCGGCGCGCGTATTCGGCGAGAAATAATGCTCGCTCGCGTTCATCGAGACCGTTCAGGATCGGCCGCAGACCGGTCCCCTTGACCCATTCGAGGATC
>CAZWGW010000713.1:0-4210 GCA_964633565.1 uncultured Planctomycetaceae bacterium | reverse complement strand
TGTTCGCCTGGCGGTGGGTCGAAGGCGGGCGCGGCTTCGATCTGCTGATGTTTGCATCGGCGACGGGGCTGCTGGCGGGAACCAAGTATTATGCACTCGGATACGCGGCCGTCGTGACGTTAATCCCCTGCTGCCTGCTCGTTCTGCGCCGGGAGTATCGTCGTTCGCTCCTGTCGATGGCAGCGGCCGCGCTCGGGTTTGCCGCCCTGGGGGCGTTCTGGTACGCGCGAAACTGGGCCCTCGAGAGAACTCCGCTGTTCCCGAAGGGGTTTTTCGGGCTGCCGGACCTGTGGCACGCGATGCGGCCGGACAGCGCTGCCAGCAGTCTCCTGGGGACGGCCCGCATGGCGGAGGCGTGGCCGCTGTTGATTCGCGCCTGGAGCACGCAAACCGGTCCTGCGACGGCACTGGCGATAGCGATCGCGGTGCTGTTGCCCGCGTGGTGTCTGTTCGATCGCACAGACCAGACCGAAGTGTTCTGGTCAATGGTGCTCCTCGGAACAGCGGGAGTGTACGTGGTCACACCGAATGTTGTGGAGACGGAGCCGGGCACGCTGAACATGTTGCGGACGGAATATCATCCCGCGCGATTCGGCCTGACGTTCCTGGCCGCGAGCGTCCTCGGCGCGGGAGTCGTTCTGCAGCGCGTCCTCGAAGGCATGCAGGGCGGCCGCCGCGGACTGCGGGGGCTGTCCTCCGTCCGATCGGTGGTTGCGGCCTGCGTGATCGTCCAAGGCGTGTGGCAACTCCTTCCCCTGACCGGGAATTCCACGCTGCACACGCGGGCAGGAACGAATGTCGGCTGGTTCTGGGTGGGTGACAATCTGCCGCACAATTACGGGAAGATTGTCCTGGGGGCGTTGTTACTGGTCCCGGCGCTGCACTGGATCATTCGCAATCCGCGGCATCGTCTGTGGACGGGCCTGGCATTGACGCTTGCCGTCTGGTGCGGCGCATCGGTGATTCTGTCGAACCGCTGGCACGTCAGGTTCGACGCACAATACCCCGCGATCTTTGGATCACGCGTGTACCGGGAGGTGGTGCGCCGATGCCGTCCGAACGAACGACTGTGCGTCTGCGACTACCGCTACTACCCGTTTCTGGGGTCGCGCCGGCAATACAACGTGTGTCGTCCGCAGTGGGTCCCCGATCGCGAATACTTCCATGATTATCTGAAACGCGAGGGAGCGCAGTGGGTCGTGACCGTACGTCACGACTTCCCGAACGGGTCATTCGGGCAAACGTGCGTCTGGATGACGGAGGACCCGAATCGGTTCAACCTGCTGTTCCAGGACGAGAAATTTGCGTTGTTCAAAGTGCGGCGGCCACAGGGGTAATCGCCTCATTGCCTGGGGATCGTGACGGCTTCGAGGGCCTCACAATCCGTCTGCCGGTCCCGATCTTCCGGGCAAGCGATGCGCGTCGGCCGAAGACGTCGCCTGAGACGTTGAGCGGCCCGGAGCTGGTCGCCCCCCGGGGGCGGACAATCTCCCCGTCCGCCCAGCCATGAGCCGAACGTCGAGCCCTCGTGCCTGATTGGGTCCGCACGGCCGGGATTTTTCTGAGAGAACCGCTTGCATGTCAAGACAAATTGTCTATACTCAATCGCGGCCGGGTAGCAGGGCATCCGGGGAGTTGAGCAGCACCGATGACCAGAACGATTTGTGCGATCATGGCACTGGCGTTGCCTCGCGGCGCGAGTGCGGACGAATCAACACCGGCGACATCCGCTCCGGCCGGCAACGACGAAACGGTGCGCGCGAGCCAGTTTCTGAAGCTGTCACAGGCGGCGGCCGCCGGTTACGAAATTGAAAGCGCCGGCGAGCCCGGGATGAAACTGGAACTGCAGCGGGAACCGGTGCTCCGGTGGTCGAACCCCGAGCGAGGCGAGATCTACGGCGGAGTGTACCTGTGGACGCGAGACGGTCGGCCGGAGGTCGCGGCGGCGGTGTTCAAATGGTATTCGCCATTCACTCACATGACGCACGAATTCCAGTCGCTGTCGCTCGGGGGGGTGACGGGCGGCCGCGACGGGAAGACCGTCTGGGAGACGTCGGACCCCGGGATCGAGTTGAAACCGGTCCCCGCAGGTCCGCTGGCGGGCGCGACGCGTCCCGCGCGCCTGCGGCAGATGCGGAGCCTGGCAGAAAAGTTCGCGGCGACGCTCGTGATGCGTGACGAAGGGGCGCATCAACTGCGTCTGCTGGCACAGCCGCTGTATCGCTATCCTGAGGGAACGGGGGACTGGTCGGACGGGGCCCTGTTTGCGTACGTCCAGGGGACGGACCCCGAAGTGCTGCTGATGCTGGAATCGCGTGGCGACGCGCAGGGCGCGTTCCGCTGGCATTATGGACTCGCGCGGATGAACTTCGAGGAACTTCACGTGGCGTACGAGGACGAGCCGGTCTGGACGGTGCCGCGATTATTGTCGCGCGACGCGTACCGGGGGCGGGGGCCGTACGTGAAATTCCAGTTCGATGACACGACGTCGGCCGCGACCAACCCTGGCGCTGGCAAATAGCTCATGACCACATTCGATCCCCGACAACTCGTCGACCCCGTCTTCTTCTCCCGGCTGGAGTCGATCGAACTCCGCGCGCGAGGGATCGTCGAGGGATTCCTGCAGGGGCTGCACCGCAGTCCGTTCGTGGGGTTTTCGGTCGAGTTCGCCGCCCACCGCGAATATGCGCCGGGGGACGACCTGCGTTACGTGAACTGGAAGCTGTACGCGCGGCAGAAACGGCTGTACGTCAAGGAGTTTGACGCCGAGACCAACCTCAACCTGTACATCCTGCTGGACATCAGCCGGTCGATGGACTGCGCGAATACCGGCATCAGCAAACTTGCGTATGGCTCGGCGCTGGCGGCGGCGCTCGCGCACCTGGCGCTGAAGCAGCGGGACGCCGTCGGCATCACGCTGTATGGCGACGAAGTCGTCGCACACCTGGACCCCAAGTCCAAGCCGCAGCAGCTGGACGAAGTGCTGCGGACGATTGAGCTCACCAAGGTGCGGCCCGTTTCCAACGCCGACCGGGCGCTCGCACAGGCCGTGCAGCTCGCGCGGCACCGCGGGCTGGTGGTGATCATCTCCGACCTGTTCGACGAACTGCCGCCGATCGTCCGCGGACTGGACCACCTGCGGTTCAAAAAGCACGAGGTGCTGTTGTTCCACCTGTTCGATCCCTGGGAGCGGCGACTGCCGCTGGAGGGGAACATCCGCTTCCGCGACATGGAGACGGGGGATGAGGTGACGACGCAGGCGGAAGGGATCCGCGACGAGTACCAGAAACGCGTGAACGGCTGGTGCGAGTCGATTGAGCGGGAGTGTCTCAACCGCGGGATCGACCGGATTGAGCTGACGACGGACCAGCCGGCGGACAAGGCGCTGCTGGACTACCTCGTGCGACGGGCGAAGACCATGTAGCGGAGCGGCGAGTGACGACGACGAACGTACACTGCGACGGGACGGGACGAGTGCTGGCGACACTGGCGGCAGCGCTGGCGCTCGGCGTGTCGGCGGACCTCAGCCGCGCGGCGGACGACAGGGAGCCGGCGCCCGATGTCGTCACGGAGCAGCGGCTGGCGACGGAACTGTCGCAGCGCGAGTTGTCGCGATTGACGGTCCGCGCTGCCGAAGGAGCGCTCCTGGAAGCGACTCGCGAATCGTTGCTCAAATGGTCGAACCCGGACGCCGGGCGGGTCTACGGCGACGTGTACGTCTGGACCGACCAGGGCCGGCCCGCGGCGGCGGCCTCGATCTATCGCTGGTATTCGCCTTATCAGAGCCTGACGATCGAGTTCTGCTCATTGTCGACCGGAGTCGTCACGGCCGAGCGGGAAGGGGAGGTCGTCTGGCGGCCGACCGATCCGGGGCTCGCATGGCGCGACGTCCCGGCGACTGAAGCACCGGCCGGATCGCGCGCCGCCCGATTGACCCAGATGAAGCGCATGGCAAACCGGTTCGCCGCGGAGTTGACCGACTCCCGCACCGATCAGGCCGGGGTGGACAAGGTGCTGCGGCTGCTGTCGCGTCCGGTCTTCCGTTACGGCGAGGGGGCCTCGGCGGACGGAGCGCTGTTCGCCTTCGTCGTGGGGACGGACCCGGAACTGCTGCTGCTGGTCGAAGTCGATGGACAGGTCTGGCGGTACGGTCTGTCGCGGATCAACCGCGATCCACTGACGGTGACCCTGGACGGGAACGTTGTGCAGA
>CAZWGW010000712.1:0-4210 GCA_964633565.1 uncultured Planctomycetaceae bacterium | reverse complement strand
TCACCCCGGAGGGAAAGCGCGGCAACTATTTCGTCGACGGCGTGCGTCACGGCGCGTCCCAGGGCGCGGAGCTGAACGTGCTCATGTTCGCCCAGCACACGGCGAAAGTCCGCGAGTTCCTGATCTGCAACCCTCAGCCCGTTGCGCGGAACGTCAGTCGCCAGGCGTCGGCCTCGACAGAGGTCCTGCACCAGCACGTCGCGCGACTCGTCCCAGGGGCGCTCCTTGAGCTGGAAGCCGAGGCCATTGAGCTGCCGGTCGAAGAGCTGTCCCGAATCGACCGCGTTGCACAAGACGACCCGTGCATCACGCGAGACAAACAGCGTCGCAATCGTGTCGCAGGTTCCGGCCCGGACGTTTTCGCCGCCGCACGTGAGCCAGGCGAAGTTGGAGGGTTTCTGGATCAGCAGGCCGTCGTCGCCGGTGTTCGCCAGGTGTTCGGCAAGGAGTGCGTGCCGGCGCTCGACCTCGTCGGCCCGCTCGATATCGATCGTGTGGATTTCCCCGGATGAAACCGGTTCGTGGGCAGTACACGCGGCGACTGCCATGGTGCGCCTCCGGCTGCTTGAGACGTGAAGTCGCGGCAGACTAAATCACGGCCACGCGACCACAGCAAGCATAGCAGATGCTGCGCGCGGGGCCTAGAATCCGTACGCGAACATCGTCGTTCCGTTCCACGCCGGAGCCGGCTGGTTTCCACAATGCCTGGTCGAGAGGCTGCACGGAACCGGCAACAGCGGCCCGCGACTGAGGTTACGTTCATGGCGCGTCACGAGGCGGACCGCGAAGACCTGATGCGAGAAGCCACGGCTCTTCGTCGCCGCGGGGAATGGCGCGTGCCTGGCATGCCGGAGCCGGTCATGGCCGGATTTCGCAATGGTGGCGGATGTTCGGTCTATTTCGGCCAGGATCCCTGTTACCACTTTGACGCCGCCGGGGCGCTGCGCCGGGCATACGCGGAGGAGAAGCTTTATCGCACGCAGGGCCATACTCTGGCCGAACTGGTCCGCGTGCGGAAGGAACGCGAGACCGTGCTCCAGCGGCGCGATCTTGAAAACGAAGAAGTGGATGAGTTCCTGCAGCGCACGCGTGCCGAGCTGTCTTGCCTGTACGCCGCCCTGCAATCCGGCAATGCCGTCGTGTTGCGCCAGGAACCGGACGGCGGCGACGTCAGCGCCGAACTGACGGCCTGGCTGGCACGCGCGCTGGCCGGGCCAATGGTCCTTGCGCCGCCCGTCAAATCGAGACACTGATGCGGACGCTCATCATCGGATGCGGCTATCTGGGTCAGCGTGTCGCACGGCACTGGATCACGGCCGGAGTTGAAGTTTCGGCCGTCACCCGCTCGCCCGGCCGCGCGGCCGACTTGCGGGCGGCCCGCGTCGAGCCGATCGTCGCGGACGTCCTCGTGCCGGAGTCGCTGCAGGCGCTCCCCTCGGCGGACGTCCTGCTGTATGCCGTCGGCTACGACCGCCATGCCGGTCACACCCGACGCGCCGTCTACGTCGACGGTCTGGAAAACGTCTTGCGGGAAGTGGCCGGGCGTGTCGGCCGCATCGTGTATGTCTCCAGCGCAAGCGTGTATGGTCATTCGAACGGCGAATGGGTCGACGAGAAATCGCCGTGCGCTCCGCAAACCGACAACGGCCGGGCCTGCCTCGACGCCGAGCACGTAGTCTGGCGCTACTTTTCACCGGACAGCGCGGGTCCGGCAACGGCCAGTGTCCTCCGACTCTCCGGTCTCTACGGACCAGGGCGACTCATCGCGCGCATCGAGTCGCTGCGTTCGGGCGAGCCGATCGGTGGGGACCCTGAGGCCTGGCTGAACCTCATTCACGTTGACGACGGCGCGCGGGCCGTCGTCGCGTGCGCCGAGCGCGCCGCGCCGGGGACGACGTTTCTGATTTCCGACGATCGGCCCGTCACGCGGCGGGAGTATTACACGCGCCTCCTGGAACTGGTCGGCGGAACGCCGCCCGTGTTCAGCGGAGTCGAAGGGGGAGCGCGAACGATGGGGCTCAACAAGCGTTGCGACAATCGGCAGATGAAGCGGGAACTGATCGCGGAGTTGCTGTTCCCGACGTTCGAAGAGGGACTGCGGGATGCAGTGCGCGACGTCGCGGTGTCGAGTCCGTCCGCGTCGCGAAACCCAATACGTTTCAATTGACCTGAACCGGGACGCAGCCTCCCGTGACACGACCAGATCCAGAATTGAAAACCGGAAAGAGACGTCGAGATGCCCGACCGCCGCATTGCCAGCCCCGACCAGCTTGACCTCGACACTCCCGGACGCCGCGACTACTGGGTGTCGCTGGAGCATGACACCATGTGGGGACGGCACCTGATACCGCTCAGCGTGTGGGTTGGACCGAACGCCGGGGAGGGCCGGGGAGTCGTGGCGTTCGGCTCGACTCACGGCAATGAATACGAAGGTCCGGTGGCGCTGAAGAACCTGCTCGGGGAAATCCACCTTGCGGACGTGACGGGACGCGTCATCATGGTGCCGGTGCTCAACGTCGAGGCATTCCGTACAGGGACGCGCGACAGCGTCGAAGCCGACCGCGTGAACCTGAATCGAGCGTTTGTCGACGGGGCCGGGGAGCAGCGTGCGCTGGCCGGCATCACGCATCGCGTCGCGGCGTTCGTCAGGAACTGCATCTGGCCGCGGGTGCACGTCGTGCTCGACATTCATTCAGGCGGGAACCAGATCCGGTTCCAGCTCTGCTCCAGCCATCACGAAATCGAAGACCCCGAGCAGGCCCGGCTGATCGATGACACCGCCCGCTGGTTCGGCTGTCCGCTGGTGATGGTCTACCAGAACGAAACGCCCGGTCTGCTGACAAGCGAAGCCGAGCGGCTGGGAAAGATCACGATCGGCAGCGAATTCGGCTGGGGAGAGGCCGTGAACTGCGAAGGCGTCCGCTATGCAATGCACGGAGTGCGGGCTGCGCTGATCCATCACGGCCAGATGCTGGGCCGGATCGACCGAATCGCCCACCACGCAAACGGCACGCAACGCAAGGCGGCGATCGTCAAACCCGAGTGCTACGTCTCCGCCCCCTTTCCCGGCCTGTATGAGGAGTTGCTCCCCTGCGGGTCACTCGTCAAACGGGGCGACCTGTGCGGCCGACTGCACGATTTCGCACGTATTGACGAACCGGCCTGGCCCGTGCGGGCGGGCGTCGACGGACTGGTCGTCGGCACGGCCTGGGGGGCGCGCGTCCGGCAGGGACAGCACATCCTGTGCGTCGGCGAATCACTGGACTGATTATCGCCGCGAGCGGCGGACGTGGACCTGCTCAGTCGTCATGGATCATTTCCGTCGGCGGTCAGGAATCATGGTCCCTGGCACGGAGCGACCGTGGTCGTGACAGCCCGCGGCGGGGTTTACCAGTCGCACAACTGATCGACATAATCGGCCGAGCCGTCGCGGAGCCAACCGTCCAACTGGGCCTGATGCTTGAGTTGCTGTCCGCGGAAGAGCGGCACGACGACGAACCGGCAGTCCACTTCCGGCAGGACCGTCATGTCGCCCCACAGCTTCTCGAACTGCGTGACCGGGAAGACGTCCTCCTGGCCGTGCCCCCAGCGTTTTTTGACGTCCTTGATCGTCACATAGGTGGGGAGCCGTTGGGCGAAATGCCGAATCGCCTCGTCGACGGTCTCGACGTCCGAGAGGTCGGCACGCGTCAGCCCGAAGACCGCCAGCAGGCGATCAATCGTGATCCACGTGGTCAGCGAGTTGTAGTAGCGCAACTGGAACTCATCCTCTTCGTGCGGAAGCGCCAGTCCTTCGACGAGTCGCACACGACCGTCGATGCGGGCCAGGCCGCCGCCGCGATCATCGACCCGCCGGCTGATGACTTCGCAGGTCAGGCAACTCCCGCCATCGATGTGCAGGCCAAGCAAACCCGGATCGAGGCCGGCGCCGAGCGTGTCGATGTTGTGCAGCAGCAGGTACTGCAGCGACGGCTGGCGAGCAAGCAGTGCCAGGAGCGTGCCGTTGCGGAGCAGGTTGGGGATTTCGTACCAGTGGCCGACCGGGTGCAGGCACTGCAGGGGCAGGTTGTCGGTGTAGTCCGATCCTTCTCCGGCAGCACGGGCCCATTCGATGAGGGCCGCCCGCAGGCTGGCGCGGACCTTCTGCCGCTGCTCGTCGAGCACCTGCTGCGGCATCTCTTCCCAGGCGAAGAGCAGGTCGCGGACCATG
>CAZWGW010000711.1:0-4229 GCA_964633565.1 uncultured Planctomycetaceae bacterium | reverse complement strand
CAGTCGCTTGAGCAGGCTGGACCACTTGTGCCGCCGCTCGCTGCGATTCGCCGCCGACTCGTCGACAACCCAGTTGAGCTGGATCGACCGCCGCACGCCGTCGTATGGCTTGTGACCGTGCCAGGCGTTCTCCCTGCAGCGGAAGGCCATCATCAGACCACTCTCCGGAGGCGCCTCCGCAATCACATCCTCAAGATTGTCGGGCGATCGCAGCAGGCGCAGGCGTCCACCGTCGGCATTCCAGTTCCGGTTGAAGTAGATCAGCACCGTGATCAGCTTCGTCTTGCTGTCGATGTGAATCTGCCCGTCTTTGCCCCGCGCCCGGCCGCGGACCGTGATCGTCGGTGGTCGGCCCACCAGGTCGATCCCGAAGTAACTGCCGAACGCGTCCCGCACCCTGTCGCTCCGCAATTCCTCGACCAGCGCGGCAAACGCCGGTCCGTAAGTCAATGACGACAAGGGAAAGCTTCCCCCCTGGTCGATCACGGGAAAATCGGCTTCCACCCGATCGAGCACGTCGCGCGGCATGAACCGCTGCACAATGCAGTACTCAAACGGCTCTTTCACCAGCGGCGTCGCGCGCAATCGCTCCAGATCAATCATCGGCACAGCAAGTCCTCACAAATCATCAGCCTGAACGGCGGCGCCACAGAAGACTGTGAGCAAGAGAAACCGCTCCGGATGTGTTCTCTGCGTCCTCCGCGTCTCTGTGGTGCCCTTTACGCCGCCCGTCGCACCGGGATCTTCCAGTCCGTCGCAAACGTCACATAGTTGATCAGGATCGACCGCCGCTCCTTCCTGATCTGCTTCTTTTCGAACCCGTGCCACGTGTTGCGTCCGGGCGCGAACATGTACCCCACGTTGTTCCGATAGGGGATCGTTTTCACCTTCTTCAGGTCTTCGTCATAGATATCCGTCCCCAGTTCCTCCGACTCGCCAAACGGGTTCACGTACGTCAGCAGCGTCATCAGTTTCTCCTTGATGTCGACGTGCGGCTTGAGCCAGAAGCCGTGGCGGTCGGCGATCACTTCCATCCGCACGTACGTGTGACGCAGGTCGCGGCCGATCATGTCGCCGACCAGTTCGTAGCACTCGGGCGACATCAGCTCGTCGATCAGGCTGCACAGCGCCGGGAACTGGGCCGCGTTCGCCCGCTCCACGTAGCAGCGGAGCTTGCCGTCCGTCCCCATGCCGCCGTTGTCCGCGGCCCGAGTGCCGTCGTAGGCGCGCGGCCCGTCCGGAATGGGGGTCGAGGCGATCTCCCGCAGCATGTCGTCGGTGAGCGAGTCTGTCACCAGCCAGTGGGCATAGGGATGGTCGTAGCTCACCGTCTGATGTCGCAAGGCGTTTACGAGGGACATGGCACTCCCATCCTTTCCTTGATGCGCCGGGCGACTTCGGCCGTGTCGTCGGGCGGCGTATAGGTCCACCGGTGCAGTCGGCCTTCAAACGGCCGCGTGATCCCGGCATGCCGGAACGAGAAATGAAACTTGCGGAACCGCCGGGCCGGCAGCCGCTCGCGGAGGTATTCCACGAACACCGGCTTGCCCGTGGCGGAGGCCTCCGTCGTCATTGATACGGAGTCCCCGGTGACGACGACGTAGTCCGCAACCGCCAGGGCCGCGAGATACGGGTTTTCATCCTGGCCGTCCCAGACGAGATGGTCGTGGCCGAATTCCGACTGGAACCGGAAGCAGACCTCCGCCGGCGTGCGCCGCGACGGCACAATCAGCAGTTGGACGTCGTCGCGCGCGGCAATGTGCAGCTTGTCGATCAGGCGGCTGACGTCCGTCTGCGAGAATGCGTAGTACCGGTTCGGCCCCCCCAGCAGCACCGTGGCGATCGGCCGGCCGGTCTGCAGGAAATACTGCGCCATCTTCGTCTGCCGCGCGGCTGACAGTACTGCGGCGCTGACGTGGTGCAGCGCCCCGCGGGTCGAAATGACATTGGGGCCGCGCACCTCATCGTGTTCCGGGGCAACGACGAAATCGAAGTTCCGCGTGTCGACGAGCGGGTCCTGCACAAAAACGGTCACGATCCGCACGCCCCATTGGCGCTTGAGACAGATGGCCGGGATCACGGCGTGCCGGCCGCAGGCGATCACCAGCCGCGGCGGCTCCTCGGCGGTGAACTGTTCGGCGTCGCGAATGACCGCGAACGAGCGTGGAACGAGTGCTAGCGGCATCCAGCACCAGAACCGGCGGAGCCGCGTGCGGCGTGGTTCAAACTCGCAGCCGACGCCCTGCGCGAGCCCCTTCATCTGACTGAGCATGCCGTCGACCCCGATCGACAGGCCCCAACTCCGCTGGTCGCGCCCGGTGCGCAAGGCCGCGTGGCTCGCCGAAGCGGGTGCTCCCGGATCGAAATGCGGTCCGTGCCCGGAACGCGCGTGTTCGCGTTCTTCGCTGAGCCGATCCTTGGCCGGGCCGATGCCGGGGGCCACCAGAGCCTCCTTGCCTGGGGACATGCAACCTGTGTGGGGGCGGGAAGTTATCCCATCCCGGCGGGATGGTCAAGATGCGTATGTCCCGTCCCGTCGTCAAGATCCACTCCAGAAATCCGCCACAGCAGACCTCCGGAACCCGCCACCGTTCCCGCGTCGCTTGCGGCTTAGACGGCGTTTCAAAACACTCCGGGCCCCCCCCCCCCCCCCCCAACCCCCCCGGGGGGGTGGGGGTTGTTTAAAAACCGGGGGAGAGGGAGGTATTGAAACAGCGGCATAGCCGTGCCCTGATCGCTCGCCGTCGTGCCGTTTCTCTCCCGCGCCTCGCCCTCTGCCCACGCGCTAAAATATTCGCGTTTCGTTCTTGACAATCCGTTCCACAGAGCGCTACATTGTTAGCGCTTAATCACCCCTGCACGGTCGAGCCCCATGTCGGATCTCACCCTTCTTTCGCGTCGCGAGCGGCAGATCATGGACGTCGTCTTTGCCCGACGGAAGGCGACCGTGCAGGAAATCTGCGCGGCCCTCCCCGATCCCCCCACGCCGATGGCCGTGCGGCGGATGCTGGCGATCCTGCAGGAGAAGGGGCACCTCAAGCGCGAGAAACGTGGACGCGAATTCGTCTATCTGCCGCGGCAATCGAAGCAGGCGGCCGGCCTCAAGGCGCTGCGGCAGGTGCTGACGACGTTTTTCGACGGATCCGTCGGCGCGGCCCTCGCCTCGCACCTGGAGAAACCGGGGACGGAACTCAGCGACGATGATGTCGCCCGGCTGACGAAGCTCGTTGACGACCTCTCACAGCAGAGGAGCGACGGATGAGCAGTGAATTCGCCTACAGGTTGTCGCAGGTTTTCACAACGGGGTTCTTTGCGACGCTGTCCGACGCCGTCCTCAAGGGGACCGGTCTGCTGCTGGCGGCCTGCCTGTTGCAGTTGCTGCTGCGCCGAAGGGCGGCGGCGCTGCGACACGCGATCTGGACGACTACGCTCGGTCTGCTGATCGCATTGCCGGTTCTGTCGGCAGCGCTGCCGGGCTGGCGCGTCCTGCCGGACTGGCTGAGAACTGACTGGGACGATCAATCTGATATTTCCGGCACGACGGTCGTCGATACATCGGTCTCTCCTGCGTTGTCCGTTTCACCTGGCAACGAAAATGAAGTTCCCGCTGAGATCGCTCAGCCAGATTTCATCGAGCTTTCGGGCGGCGAGACCTTGTCGGCACATGCATCATCGACCGCATCTGCAGGCCAGATGCTGCCGGGGTCGATGAACGCCGTACAAGCGCCGGTGGAAGTCGCGGCACAACCCTCGCGTGGTGCGGCCATCCGCAACGGCATTCTTGCGGCGTGGCTGCTGGGGCTCGGCGCGTGTGTTTTCCGGATCGCGCTCAGCGTCTGGGCGCTCTGTCGTTGCCGCTGGAGAGCGAACCAGGTTGTCACCGGTCCGCTGTCACAGGAGTTTTGCCAACTCGCTTCTGAGCTGGGACTGCGTCGGATTCCGCGACTGCTGCTCGGAGACGCCAGGGCGATGCCCATGGCGTGGGGCGTGTTGCATTCATGCGTGCTGGTCCCGCGCGACATCGAACAGTGGCCGGACTCCCAGCGGCGGGCCGTGCTGTTGCACGAACTGGGGCACATCGTCCGCCGCGACCCGCTCTGGCAGTTGCTGGTGCAGGCGGCACAGGCGGTCTACTGGTTTCATCCGCTGGTATGGCTGGCCGCGTGGCGAATGCGCGTCGAACGTGAGACGGCCTGCGACGACGAAGTCCTGCGAGCGGGAGAAAAGCC
>CAZWGW010000710.1:0-4236 GCA_964633565.1 uncultured Planctomycetaceae bacterium | reverse complement strand
TTGGCCTTCGTCTTGATCTGTTGCGGACTGGTCATCTGCTTGAGGTTCGCCAGGTCGGCGAGCAGTCCGGTGGCCTTGGCTTCGTCGGTCTCCTTCATCTTTTCGAAGCCTTCCTCGAGCGTGAGGATCTCACTGCCGAACTGGCCCGATTCGCCGATCGAGTCCAGCAGTTGCTTGAGGTTGGGATCGGTCGGCGTCACCGACTGGGCGTCCATCTTCTTGACGTTGGAGCTGCAGCCGCAGGCGGTCAAGGCCAGGCACGCACAACACAACACGGTTATCAGGCGGAACATGATCACGAACTCCGGATTGCGCCGCTGACAGGGTCGCAGGGCTGCGCACGGTGCGGCGCGACAACGACTGGATGAGATCAGGATTGTGCAACCAGCGAACGTGGTGCACGCAGAGCGCGTGCACCACGCGGTGGACCATCGTTACTCGTAGTTCGCGACGTCGTCCTGGTTGCTGGAGCCCAGGGCCTGATACAGGTTGAAGTCAATGTTTTCGGAAAGGAACTTCGCCGCTCCGTCGCCAAACAGGTGGTGGGTGCCCCCCTCGTGTCGGCTCCGGGACGGGAAGATCCCCTGTGCGTCCGAGTGACCACAGCCCGAACACTCATGACACGCCGGATACTTCCAGTTCGGAGGGGCGGCCGTGTTGAAGGACGTCTGGTAGCTGTTCGGCGAGGCCCAGTAGAAGCCGGCAAAACTCTGGTGTGTCCCCGAGCCGGCCAGGCAGGCCTGGCCATACGTCTCCAACTGCTGCTGCGTCGGCTTGACGCGATTGATGCCCGTCAACGGGATCGGACGCACCATGTCCCCCTGGTTCAATCGGAACACGCCGTTGTCGTTGTCGCCTTTCACAATTTCCGCCATCAGGATGGTGGTCGACGTGCCGTCCGTCGCGTCGCGAATGCCCATTGATTTCCGGCGATGGAAGAAGCCGACGGCATCATTGAGGTTCGCCGTCCAGCACCAGTTCGGGCCGGTGTTCCCCGCGTAATTGTTCTGCCCTTCCGCAGTGTTCGCGTTCGGATCGGAGGGGCACAGGAAACCGGGGATCTTCGTCCGGGACAGGAGCCGGTTGTTCTTTCCCGAAAGGCAACTGTTGGGAGGGTTTTCGTCCCAGTAACAGTTCAGTTCATACTGGTTATACACGGGCGTCTGATCGACGTAGGGCAGGATCATCGTGTGAATGCTGTTGCCGCGCCATTCGCTCCCCCAACTCCCGGGGCCGTTGGCCAGCGTGCCGAACGTCTGGCACGGAAATCGATTGTACGTGTCATGGTAGTTGTGCAGCGCCAGCCCGAGCTGGTGCAGGTTGTTCTTGCACTGCGTGCGCCGCGCGGCCTCCCGCGCCTGTTGCACGGCCGGCAGCAGGAGCGCGAACAGAATGGCGATGATCGCAATGACGACGAGCAACTCAATGAGCGTAAATCCTTGTCTTCTCAGCCGGGTTCGAAGTGTCATTGAAGTGACCTCCTGAAAAGGAACTGGGAACGAATGGACACTCTGCGCAGCGGGGACTGGGAGGGAGGCAACGGCACGTCGCGCGTATACAGGCCCGCCGCGGAACTATGCAACGATCAGAAACCGGAAGGAATTCAGCGCAACACCTGCCACTCACCTCGCGGCGCAGCGACGGCTCGGTCCGTCGCGACCACACCGGTGCGATACAAGCCGCGGTTGTACCTCCGCGTGCACCGACTGCGAAGTGAAGCGTAGCATGGGAACGCAGGCTGTCAAGCGGTTGTCCGCCTGAGAGTTACATCGACCTGCAGCAGTGTCGTTCACACCGGAGACACAGCGGACATATCGGCAGTTGCCCCTTGCGTCGAATGTTAGCCCGAGATTGTCCCGTCGACGCAAACGGTTTGCACGAATGAGTTACGGCAACACGTCGCCGTCAGGCCGGATGTCAACCGCGAGGCAGGAAATCCCCTATCGGCGGCACCGCTCACCGGCGGGCCTGCGCAGATGATGGCGACGGAATGTTTTCCAGATCAGGCACTGACGTGCTCTGCGCGGACGGCACGTCATTCGTAATTTGCGACGTCGTCCTGGTTGCTGGAGCCCAGGGCCTGATACAGGTTGAAGTCGATGTTCTCGGACAGGAATTTTGCCGCTCCGTCACCAAACAGGTGGTGGGTGCCTCCCTCGTGGCGGCTCCGCGACGGGAAGACACCTTGTGCATCCGAGTGGCCGCAGCCCGAACAGCTATGACAGGCCGGGTACTTCCAGTTCGGAGGCGCGACAGTGTTGAAGGATGTCTGGTAGCTGTTTGGAGAGGCCCAGTAGAACCCGGCAAAACTCTGGTGCGTTGCCGAACCGGCGAGGCACATCTGACCGTAACTCTCCAGTTGCTGCTGCGTCGGTTTGATGCGATTCATGCCGGTCAGCGGGATCGGACGCACCATGTCCCCCTGGTTGATCCGGAAGATGCTGTTGTTGTTGTCTCCCTTGATGATCTCCGCCATCAGGATGGTGGTCGACGTGCCGTCGGTCGCGTCCCGAATGCCCATCGACTTCCGGCGATGGAAGAAGCCGACGGCTTCGTTGAGGGTGGCCGTCCAGCAGAAGTTGGGACCGGTGTTGCCCGCGTAGTTGTTCTGGCCCTCCGCGGTGTTCGCGTTCGGGTCCGAAGGACACAGGAAGCCGGGGATCTTCGTGCGCGACAGGATCCGGTTGTTCTTCCCCGAGGCGCAACTGTTCGGCGGGTTCTCATCCCAATAGCAGTTCAGGTCATACTGGTTGTAGACCGGGGTCTGATCGACATACGGCAGGATCATTGTGTGGATACTGTTGCCGCGCCATTCGCTCCCCCAGCTGCCGGGGCCGTTGGCCAGCGTGCCGAACGTCTGGCACGGAAACCGATTGAACGAGTCATGGTAGTTGTGCAGCGCCAGCCCGAGCTGGTGCAGATTGTTCTTGCACTGCGTGCGCCGCGCCGCCTCCCGCGCCTGCTGCACGGCTGGCAGCAGAAGTGCAATCAGGATCGCAATGATCGCGATCACGACGAGCAGCTCGATCAACGTAAATGCCCGACGCCGGCTGAATGGCCTCATGGTTGTACCTCCGCGAGGACTCAGGTGAGTGGAACAGATACGGATTATGATGCAGCAATCTGAGTGTGTTCGGCCTGTTGCTCCCTTCGAAAAGTCTTGATGATCCGGCTGAAGGACCGCACCGGTGCTCACGCAAACAGCCGCGACACCGCCTCCGCCTTCACCAGCTCGCGCGGCTGGTTCAGATGGTTATAGACGATCGTCGTCGGCTCGATGCCGAAGCTGTGATAGATCGACGCCAGCACTTCGCCGGGGTGCACCGGGTCTTCCAGCGGCGCGGAGGCGGTCTGGTCGCTCTTGCCGTGCACGTAGCCCCGCTTGACGCCGGCGCCGGCCATCAGCGCCGTGTAACAGTACGGCCAGTGGTCGCGGCCATCGTCGCTGTTGCCGTTGCCGGAGGTCGACACCCCGCGCTGCGGGCTGCGGCCGAACTCGCCGATGGCGACAACCAGCGTCTCCTGCAGCAGGCCGCGCTGGTCGAGGTCTTCGATGAGGGCCGAGAGGCCCGTGTCGAGCATCGGACCGGACTGCGTCTTCATGCGCTTGGACAGGTCGACGTGCACGTCCCACGAGTGGTTGTCGCTGTTGGCGACCTTGGGCCACACGACTTCCACGACGCGCGTGCCGGCCTCCACCAGCCGTCGGGCCAGCAGGCAGCTCTGGCCAAACGTCGTGCGTCCGTAGCGCTCACGGACCTCGCGCGGTTCCTGCTCCAGGGCGAACGCGTCGCGGGCGCGGCCGGAAGCGACGAGCGACAGCGCCTGGTCGTAGTACGCGTCGAGATTGTAGCTCTTCACCGCGCGGTCGACCTCGGGCATCCCCTGGTTGATCACGTCGCGGAGCTTTTCACGGCGCTCCAGCCGCTTGCCGTAGACGTCGGCCCGCATCTCCAGGTCGGAGACGTTGATCTTGTCCATCTTCGTCATGTCGAGGTCGTCCCCCGGCGGGAATAGGTAGTACGGGTCGTACGCCTTCCCGAGGAAGCCGGCGGTTCCCCCCTTGCCGACGACGTTGCTCTCCTGCAGCGGGCGGGGGAGCATCACGAACGGCAGCATCGGCACTTCGGGCGGACGGAGCCGGATGATCTGCGACCCGTAATTCGGGAAATCGCGCGGGTCGGGCGGTTCCAGCTGCCCCGACGGGCTGACCTTGTCGGTCGTGTAGCCCGTCAT
>CAZWGW010000709.1:0-4237 GCA_964633565.1 uncultured Planctomycetaceae bacterium | reverse complement strand
GGCGTTGCGGGTCGTGCTTCCGGCGGAAGGTCCCGTGCGAGCCGAGCGGCACCTCGCCACGCTGCTGGAAAACGTGCGCCGGTTCGCCGCAGGGGAGCCGCTGCTCAATCTCGTGGACAAGCGCCGCTGGTTCTGACGCGGCAGGGCGCAATCAGTCAGTCGCCGGCGGAAGCTCTTTGCGGGCAGCGGGGCCGAGGACCGGCTGGCACCAGGCGCGCTCGAACTCACCGGGCTCCGACGGGTTCGGGTGTCGCTTGTTCGACGTCACGCGCGCCCGGACGTAGTACTCGTCGCCGGAAAACTGGTACCGCCCCTCAGTGCCTGAGATCCGCAGAAACGTCTCTCCCACGTCGTCGCTGTAACGGTGCGTCGTCCGCACCACGTTACCGTCCTTGTCGGTGACCGGCTCGTGATGCGCGTCATAGCCGGCGCGCGTGCCGACGAACTCGATTGCGTATTCGACGCCCGGCTCCGCGTCGACCTCCACGCTCAGTCCCCGCTCCGATGAGACGGTCTGCTTCATTCGCACTCCCGACGTCGCATAGAACTGCCCGTCCTCCAGCGCCGCAATCAGCGACTCGGCCGTCAGTTCCCGGGCCAGCACCATCACCCAGCCGCGTCCCGGCTCACTGTTGCGACTCGGGATGTCGTGATACTCGTGGCCGTCGTCCACGCTCAGGCCGTACATGATCGGCAGGCCGAGTTCGGCCAGGCGCCACGTCAGGACGATGTCCCAGATCCGTTCGGTCGAAGCATGATGCTCGTCTCCCGAATTGTGCACCCCCGGGTGCCCATTGTAGACCTCGAAGAACCGTTCCCCGTTGATCCGCATCAGCTCCTCGGCTGTGATCGCGTACCCGAAATTCGGGTGATTCACATGCACCAGGATCGGCACACCGGTCCGCTCGCGCTGCGCGATCACCGCGTTCACGTTGTTCTGAATCGTCTCCACGACGCTGTCCCCCTTCATCGGTGGGATCAGTTCCTGCACGTTGCTGGCGTTCAGGTGAATCGGAAGCTTCTCGAATCGATCGCTGATCTCCTCCCCCTGAATCAACAGGAATTCCCCGGGGGAGTTGAATCGCTCGGCGACCTCCGCAAAAGTCCGGAGCCGGACTTGAAGGACACCCTCCTGCTTACGTTCGTCGACCCAGTCGGGAAAGCGCGCCTTCAGCTTCTCGAACGCCATCATCCGGCCCTTCGTTTTCTCCACCGCAACCCATTTCTCGGTGTTGGCGAGGACGTTGTGATCGGTAAAGCAGAGGAAGTCGTAGCCGTGCTCCTGGTACCAGTCGGCGATCATCTCCAGATAGTCGTCGCCGTCGCTCCAGTGCGAGTGAGTGTGCAGGTTCCCCTTGTACCAGCGGGCTCCGTCCCCCGCCTCAAGCGTTTCGGCCGTCCCCTGCCGTGACGAGGTGAGTGCCGCCAGCGACACGGCCAGCATGACTGAAACCGGGAACAACACAAGGCCGCGAGTACGACGCATGATAGTGCCTCCACGCAGGTATGAAGTGAATCTCAACTGAAAAGCCGATGCGGGTCCAGGCAGTCAGACTACCCCGGCCGACGAGGGGACGCCACCGTTTCAGCCGGATGGGACGCGGCGGCATGGTCCAACTCCGGATTCCGGTTGCCAACGGGCTGCGATTTGATGAGAATACCCGGCACTTCGATCAAACTCGAATTGCAGTCCGGTGTTCCAGGAGCAGTCCGATGAATCGGCGTACAGTCAGTGCCCTGCTGGCGACGAGCGCTTTGTGGCTGACGGCTCTTGCCGGCAGTGGCACACATGTGGCGGCCGGGGACGACGCGGCGGCCGAACCAGAGCAGATCGCCCGCTGGGTCGAGCGGCTGTCGTCGGCGGATTTCACGATTCGACGGAATGCGGCTGACGAACTCGTCCGGCAAGGCGCTGCCGCAGTGGACGCGGTCGCCAACGCGGTGCGGAATGGCGATCGCGAAACGTCGCTGAGCGGCTTCGAAGTCCTCTCGCGCGTCCTGCAGTCGGACGATGATGCGGCGCGGACCAGGGCCACGGAAGCGCTGAAGTCGCTGGCGGAGGCCAGGGATGCGGCGATCGCGCAGCGCGCACGCCAACTGCTCGATCAGCCGGAGGACGTCGACAAACTCCGGGCCCGGAACCCAGGTTTCGGCGGGCTTCCTTTCCAGATCCAGATCCGGCAGGGAGGGAACGGCGTGCCCTTCGATCAGAACGGGAAGCGACAAGTCCGTACTGAAGACGGCGGCCGGAAAATCGAGATTGACGAAACCCGCGGCGAGGAGATTGTCGTCCGCGTGACCGAGACCGTGGAAGGCCGGGAGAAGACAAAGGAAGTCAAGGCCGGAAGTCTCGCGGAACTGAGGCAGAAAGACCCCGATGCGTTTCTGCTCTATCGCAAGCACGTGCTGCAAGCCGCCGGCGGACCGGTGCTGGGGAACGTTCAGGCATTCGCCTTCGGTGGAAACCAGAAGCAGATTTCGGTGTCGAACGTGAACGGCGAGCGGACGATCAACGCCCGGGAGAATGGGAAACAGGTCGAGATCAGCGATCGCGACGGGAAGAACATCACCGTCCGCGTCGAGGAGGAAGCCAACGGCAAGAAGCAGACGAACGAGTACAAGGCGGCCGATCTCGACGAATTGAAGCAGAAGCACCCGGACGCCGCAAAGTTGTATGAGGAGTACACGCAGCAGGCGCCGGGCATTCAGGTCCAGGCGGTCTTCAATGCATTTCCCGGCTTTCCCGCGCCCGGTGGGGCGCCGGGCGTCCTGCAGGCCAATCAGAGTATTGAGCGCGCGCTCGACGACCTGGCGGAGGCGCGCAAGCAGGTGGAGGTACTCAAGGCCCAAGACAATGCCGACAAAGAAGCCCTGGACCGATTGGCACAACGGCTTGACGCGGCCGAAAAGGGCCTGTTTGAAGCCCAGGCCAGGCTGGGCAAGTAGACGCGGCGGCGGTGGGTTTGCCGACGCCTCAAGCCTCGCATGGTATGCGGCGTTGCCTGCCCTCAGGAAGCGCGGGCCGCGGCGCGATCGCCTGCCGCAGAGTCGACGCGCACGCGGAAATGGTCCTTCCCGTCACGCTTGACCGCGTACATCTCTTCGTCCGCCGCGGCCATCATGTCGGCGGCGGTACGGGGGGAGTTGAATACAACCACGCCGATGCTCATCGTCACGGGCCAGTTGCGGGCACTCATCGCCGAACCGAGCGACGCGTGGACCCGCGCAATCGCGGAGCGAGCGGCCTCCTCTCCCGTTTCAGGAAACAGGATCGCGAACTCGTCGCCCCCGATCCGGGCCACGCTGTCGTAATTGCGGACGTGGGACTTCAGCGCATCGGCGACGGTGATCAGCAGCCGGTCGCCTGCCGCGTGCCCGTGCCGGTCATTCCACGCCTTGAACGAGTCGCAGTCAAGGAACGCAACTGCCAGCGGCCGGGCGCTGCGCGCGGTGCGGTTCCGTTCGGCGTCCAGCCGGGCTTCGAACCCCTTGCGGTTCAGAAGCCCGGTGAGCGGGTCGGTCTCGGCCGCTGCCCGCGCTTCCCGCAGCGAGTCGCGCCAGCGCGACATGAGCAGGCTGAAGGCCGCCAGAATCGCCGTGCCGACCACCGCCGACGAGTGATCGGCGGCCGGGGCGGATTCCAGAGGCAATTGAGCCGGTACATACCAGCCCAGCGCCGAGAGCAGCACCAGTCCCAGTGCCGGCCAGCGACCGAGCGTCCACGCTGCGGCAGCGACCTGCGGAACACACAGCGCCACGGCGGCCAGCGGCGCTTGAGCGACCGCGCCGACGAGGGCCGTACACGCCGGCACCAGCACCAATTCGACGGCGTACAGAATGAGCGCGGGTGAGGGGCGAGCGGCCATGCCACAATTTGCGTGTTATGTGACCCGGCCCCGAATGATCCGTTCGGTTGTTGTCGCGCTCCGCTTGACGAATCTCTTCGCGCAGAGCGCGCCGTCTACAAAGTAGCCGCGGATTTCCGCGATGCAACTCGAATGTCCCAGCCGCGCTGCGGCGGAATGCGGTCGAATGTGGCATAATGGGTGCAATCGTTACGATGCCACCGGCCTGACCTGTCTCGGGAGCGCTCGCATGTCCGTCAATCGCCGTCAGTTTCTGCAGGGAACGTCGGTCACCGCCGCCGCGGCCGCGCTCGCCCCCGCACTGTTTGCCGGGGAAGACTCCGCAGAAGACCGGAAGCAGATTGGCCGCACGCCGCACACGACGTTCGCCG